>NZ_JBEPKY010000006.1:0-279301 GCF_040544975.1 Pseudacidovorax sp. 1753
CACGCGCAGGCCTGCTGCGTGCGCGGCCTGCGCCAGGGGTGCGTGGTAGCGCCCGGTGGACTCCAGGCCCAGCACGCTCGAAGGGGGCACTGCGCCGAGCAATTGGGCAATGCCAGAGGCGGTGTTGGCGAATCGGCGCACGCCGGGCTGTCCATGCACCGCGACGTCCAGATGGGCGCTGGCGACATCCACGCCGACAAACGCAGTAGCCGGATGAGTCTTCATTGCGCAAAATACGAGCGCCGGGATGTGCCTGCTGTCGGCGTGAGCTTGCAAGAATCGGGGATCGTTGCTGCACAGCGCATGCGACGTCGCCAGGTTCCTTATCGACGCTCGGCGCAGGGATGGGGTGATGACTCAGGGTGTCGGTCGGTAGGGTCTGAAGCTACCGCCGATGCCTGTCGATGTCCCTACATCCCGGCTCCTCGCCCTTTCTTACGGTTTGGTTGATGGAAACCAAACCATACAAGCCTGTCGAGGCGCCTGCGCAGGGCCCCGACCCGCTCAGTCCGAACGACGGGACCGGCTCGACGGCGCCGCCCGCCGCGCCCGCCCCAGCTTGCGCCGCCCGACCGCCTGGATGGCCTGCGCCAGGTGCGTGGCAAAGGCCCGCACCGGCTCGGTGGGCGTGCGGCCGGGCAGCGACAGCAGCCGCAGCCGCCGCTGCTGCAGGGGCGCCTCGGCAAAAGGCCGCGCCACCACCGTGCCGTCGGCGATCAGGTGCGCCACCGTCAGGTGGCCCGACAGCACGATGCCCGGCATGCGCAGCAAGGGCAGCAGCACCGACGAGAAGTTGCTCTCGAAGGCCGCCACATAGCGCAGCCCCTGCAGGCTGCAGGCCTGGTCGAAGAGCTGGCGCGTGGTCATGCCGCGGCTGCCGAGATACAGCGGAAAGGCCACCACCTGCGCCACCTCCACCGCCGTGTGGCGCGCCAGCGGATGCTCGGGCGCCATCACGGCATAGACGGGCGCAGGCGCCTCGTATTCCACATGCAGTTCCGATTCGGGCGCCACGCTGTACTTGAGGCCCAGGTCCGCCTCACCGCGCAGCAGCCAGCGCGCGACCTCGTCGGGCGAGCCGACACGCAACTCCAGCCGCGCCTCGCCATGCGCATCGCGGAAGGCCTGCATCGCGCCCGGCATGAACTGCGGCGCGAAGCCTTCGGTGCAGGCCACGCACACCCGCTGCGCCTGCACGCGGCCCAGGGCGCTCGCCTGCTCCAGCGCCTGCAGGCCGTCGGCCACCGCATGGCGCAGGTAGGCAGCCAGGCGCTCGCCGGCGGCGGTGGGCGTCATGCCGCGGGTGCGGCGCTCGAAGAGCGGCGTGCCCATCTCGTCCTCCAGCCGGGCGATCTGCCGGCTCACGGCCGAGGGCGCCACATGCAGCCGGGCGGCCGCCTGGTTGACCGAGCCGGTCTGCGCCACCTCCAGGAAGTGGCGCATCGGGATGCTGAGCAGTTGGGGAGCACGGGCCATGGCGACCGATTCTGCCCCCGCCACCATTGCCTGCCAGGCAATACGGCCGCGACAAAACGATAGGCCAGGCAACGGGTTTCCGGCCTTCCCCTTGCATGCATCGCCGGCACAGGATCACCCATGCACCGAAACGATGCCCTCACCCTGGCCCAGTCGGCCCTCGACAGCGGCCGCCTCTTCGCCGACCTGCGCCGCCGGGTCGCCCTGCGCACCGAAAGCGATGGCGGCAGCGTGCCGCCCGCCCTCGCCGTCTACCTGACAGACGAGTTGCGCCCCAGCCTCGAAGCCCTGGGCTTCGACTGCCGGCTCTGCCCCAACCCCGACCCGAAGGGCGGCCCCTTCCTCATCGCCCGCCGCATCGAGGATCCGGCCCTGCCCACGCTGCTGAGCTATGGCCACGGCGACGTGGTGAGCGGCCAGGATGCCCAATGGCGCGAGGGCCTCGCGCCCTGGACGCTGGTGGCCGAGGGCGAGCGCTGGTACGGCCGCGGCACATCCGACAACAAGGGCCAGCACAGCATCGCGCTGGCCGCGCTGGAGGCCGTGCTGCAGGCCCGCGGCGGGCGGCTCGGCTTCAACATGACCTGGCTGTTCGAGACCGGCGAGGAAGCCGCCTCGCCCGGCCTGGCCGCCGTGTGCGCGGCCGAGCGCGCCGCGCTGGCGGCCGACCTGTTCATCGCCAGCGACGGACCGCGCGTGGGCACGCGCCAGCCCACGCTGTTCCTGGGCTCGCGCGGCGCGGTCAACTTCACCCTGCGCATCCGCAGCGGACGCACGCGCGGCTACCACTCGGGCAACTGGGGTGGCGTGCTGGCCAATCCGGCCACGCGCATCGCCCATGCGGTGGGCACGCTGGCCGACGCACGCGGACGGCTGCTGGTCGAGGCGCTGCGTCCGCCGCCAGTGGACGACGCCGTGCGCCGCGCCCTGGCCGACATTCCCATCGGCGCCGAGCCGGACGATCCGCCGCTGGATGCCGACTGGGGTGAGCCGGGCCTCCTGCCCGCCGAGCGGCTGGTGGCCTGGAACACCTTCGAGGTGCTGGCCCTGGAAGCCGGCAACCCGCAGCGGCCGATCAACGCCATTCCGCACCAGGCCGCGGCGCACTGCCAACTGCGCTTCGTGGTCGGCACCGACTGGGAGCGAACCGCCGAGCATGTGCAGGCGCATCTGGCGGCCCATGGGTTCGAGGACGTCGAGGTCCAGGTGACGCTCGCGGGCGCCGCGACCCGGCTCGACCTGCGCAACCCCTGGGTGGAATGGGCGGTCGGCTCGATCACCCGCAGCGCTGGCCACGCACCGCATCTGCTGCCCAACCTGGCCGGCTCCCTGCCCAACGACATCTTCGCCACCCAGCTGGGCCTGCCGACGCTGTGGGTGCCGCACGGCCATGCCGGCTGCGCCCAGCATGCGCCCAACGAACACCTGTTGGTGCCCCTGGTGCGCGAAGGCCTGGCCGTGATGGCCGGCCTGTACTGGGACCTGGGCGAGCCGGGCGCGGCGCCCTGGCCGGATCGCGCCATGGGCTGAACCGATTCCATTTCGAACTTCCAGCAAGGACCTTCCATGAAAAAACGCCATTTCCTCGGTACCGGCGCCGCCTTCGCCCTCGGCGCCGCCCTGCCTTCCCTCGGCTTCGCGCAGGAGCCCTGGCCCACGCGCAGCGTGCGCCTGGTGGTGCCTTTCCCACCTGGCGGCGGCACCGACATCGTGGCGCGCGCCCTGGGCCAGAGGCTGGCCGAGCGGCTGGGCCAGCCGGTGGTGATCGACAACAAGCCAGGCGCTTCCACCATCATCGGCACCGATGCCGTGGCCAAGGCCGCGCCGGACGGCTACACGCTGCTGCTGTCGGGCTCCACCAGCTACAGCGTCAATGCCGCGCTGCGCGCCAAGCTGCCCTATGACCCGGTGCGCGATCTGGCGCCCATCGGCATCGTGGCGCGCACGCCGCTGGTGCTGGTGGTGGCGGCCAGCGCGCCGTGGCGCACCGTCGACGAACTGGTGCGCGCCGCGAAGGCCAAGCCGCAGTCGATCCGCTATGCCACCTTCGGCAGCGGCTCCGGCCCGCACCTGGCGGGCGAGCTCTTCGCCCTGGCTTGCGGCGCGAAGCTGCAGGACGTGCCGTACAAGGGCAGCGCCCAGGCCACCATTGCCGTGATGGGCGGCGAGATCGAGATGGGCATCGACACCGTCGCCGCCGTGGCACCGCATGTGCGCGCCGGCAAGCTGCGCGCCCTGGGCATCGTCGGCGCCACGCGCTCCAGCCTGCTGCCCGACGTGAAGACCCTGGCCGAACTGGGCCTGCCCGACGCCACCTTCGACGCCTGGTACGGCCTGGCCGCGCCGGCCCGCAGCCCCGCCGTCGCACTCGACCGCCTGGCCAGGGAAACACGCGCCCTGCTGGCCGACCCCGCTCTGCAGGCCACGCTCAAGGCCCAGGGCATGGAGCCCGTGTGGATCGACGCCGCGGCCTTCCGCAGCCAGATGGAAGGCGAGATCTCGCGCTACCGCGCCCTGGCCCACCGGGCCAACATCCCGATGGAGTGAAGAAGTCTGGGCGCTTCGTGAAGAAGCGCACGCCGGCCCCGGTGTTGGCGGCATCCCCTCCGACAGCTTGCGGTCATGGCGGGCGGCTACATTCGCTGCCACCATGAATTCCCCTCAGCTGCAGCGCGGCTTCTTCCTGTTCCTGCTGGCGGCGGTCACCGTCGCCTTCGTCTGGATCCTGATGCCCTTCTTCGGGGCCGTGCTGTGGGGCGTGGCGCTGGCCATTCTGTTCACGCCGCTCTACAAGCGGCTGCTGAACAAGTTCGGCAACCGGCGGCGGACACCGGCGGCGCTCGCCACCCTGGCCCTCGTGCTGGTGGTCGTGATCATCCCGCTGTCGATGATCGCGGTGACGCTGGTGCAGGATGTGGTGCTGGTCACCCAGCGCATCCGCTCGGGCGAGCTCAATTTCGTCAACTACTTCCAGCAGATCGTGGGTGCCCTGCCGACGTGGGTCACCAATCTGCTGGACCGTTTCGGGCTGGGCAACCTGGAGGCCGTCCTCGAAAAGCTCAGCGCTGGCGCCGCCCAGGGCAGCCAGATGCTGGCTTCGCAGGCGCTGAGCATCGGCCAGAACACCTTCGACTTCCTGGTGAGCTTCTTCGTGATGCTCTACCTGCTGTTCTTCCTGCTGCGCGACGGCGCGGACCTGTCCAAGACCATCCGCGAAGCCGTGCCGCTGGCGCGGCCTCACACCCACTACCTGCTCAACAAGTTCACCACCGTCATCCGCGCCACCGTCAAGGGCAACGTGGTGGTGGCGGCGGTGCAGGGCACCATCGGCGGGCTGGCTTTCTGGGCGCTGGGCGTGCAGGGCGCGCTGCTGTGGGGCGTGGTGATGGCCTTCCTGTCGCTGCTGCCGGCCGTGGGCGCGGCGCTGATCTGGGCGCCGGTGGCCATCTACTTCCTGGCGACCGGCGCCCTCGTCAAGGGACTGGTGCTCGTCTTCGTGGGCGTGTTCGTGATCGGCCTGGTCGACAACCTGCTGCGCCCCATCCTGGTGGGCAAGGACACGCAGATGCCCGACTACATCGTGCTGATCTCCACCATCGGCGGCATGGCACTGTTCGGCATCAGCGGCTTCGTGATCGGGCCGGTGGTGGCGGCGCTGTTCATGGCGGTGTGGGGGCTGTTCATGGCCTCGAACGACGAGGACGGCAACGCGCCGCATACCTGAGCGCCTTCGGCGCGGCCCTCAGCCGCCGCGCCACCAGCCCTCGCCGAAGCGGCCCTGCAGGAAGGCCGTGAAGGCCGCCACCTTCGCCGGCACCAGCCGCGGCGAGGGAAAGACGGCATGGATCTCCTGCTCCTGCAGCTGGTGATCGGCCAGCACCGGCAGCAGCCGGCCCTGCGCCAGTGATTCCTCTGCCACGTAGCGCGGCATGAGGGCAATGCCCAGCCCCTCCCGCGCCGCCGCCAGCACCGCCGACAGGTTGTTGGAACGCAGCCGCCCGGCCACTGGCACCGTCAGCGCCTCGCCACCTGGCCCGTGCAGGCGCCACACGTCGTCACCCACCACGCTGCTGTAGATCAGCGCCTGGTGTGCGGACAGCTCCGCCGCCGAAACGGGTGTGCCATGCGCCTCCAGGTAGGCGGGCGAGGCGACCATCACCCACGGATTGCTGCCCAGGTAGCGCGCGCCGAGCGTGGAATCGGCCAACTTGCCCATGCGGATGGCCACGTCGATGCCCTGGGCGACCAGGTCCACGTAGCGGTCGTCGAAGCTCAGGTCCACCTGCACCTGCGGATGGGCGCGCATGAACTCCAGCGCAAGCGGCACCACCACCCGCCGGCCAAAGGCCACCGAGGTCCCGATGCGCAGCAGGCCCTGCGCCTCGCTGCGGGCCTGCCGCGCGATGTCGTCGGCGGCCTGCACCTCGCGCACGATGGCCTTGCACTTCTCGTAATAGAGCGCGCCGGCCTCGGTCAGGCTCACGCCGCGGGTGTTGCGGTTGAGCAGCCGCACGCCCAGGCGCCGCTCGGTGGCGGCCACCTGCTTGGTCACGGTGGGCTGGGTGGTGTGGAACTCGCGCGCCGCCTGCGAGAAGCTGCCGCTCTCGGCCACGCGCACGAACATTTCCATGGCCTGCAGTCGGTCCATCGGGGGGTCTCCTTCTTCGGCAATGCCGCATCGCCTGCGCCGACCGTCGCCGCGCCCCGGTCGTCACGCACCCGGGATTACCCGCTGATGCTGGCATGCGTCGCTTGCCTACATTTCTTGCATGCAAGATTAACGGACATGGCCGGGCGTCGAAGCCCGGGCTTGCCCGCATACCCACGGAAGGCACCTCCCATGTTCCGCTTCGCACGCTCCCTCTTCGGCCAGGTCGTCATCGCGCTGGTGCTCGGCGTGGCCGCCGGCCTGCTCGCGCCCGAGTTCGCCGTCAAGCTCAAGCCGCTGGGCGACGGCTTCATCAAGCTGATCAAGATGATCATCCCGGTGCTGGTGTTCTGCGTCGTGGTGCACGGCATCGCCGGTGCGGGCGACCTCAAGCGCGTCGGCCGGGTGGGTGTGAAGGCGCTGGTGTACTTCGAGGTGCTGACCACCGTCGCCCTGGCGCTGGGCCTGCTGCTGGCCTGGTGGTTCCAGCCCGGCGTGGGCATGAACGTGGACCCGAAGGCGCTGGACGCCTCGGCCATGAGCGCCTATGCCTCCAACGCCGACAAGCTCACCAGCGGCGGCACGGTGGACTTCCTGATGAAGCTGATCCCCACCACCGTGGTCAGCGCCTTCGCCACCGGCGATGTGCTGCAGGTGCTGCTGTTCGCGGTGCTCTTCGGCTGCGCGCTCACGCTGCTGGGCGACACCGGCCGGCCGGTGGCGCAGCTGGTGGACACGCTGTCGCTGGTGCTGTTCAAGATCATGGGCATCCTGATCAAGCTGGCGCCGCTGGGCGTGTTGGGCGCCATCGCCTTCACGGTGGGCCGCTACGGCGTGGGCTCGCTCAAGCAGCTGGGCATGCTGGTGGCGCTGTTCTACGGCGCGGTGCTGTTCTTCGTGTTCGTGGTGCTGGGGCTGGTGATGCGCATCTCGGGCTTCTCGCTGTGGAAGCTGCTGCGCTACCTGCGCGAGGAACTGGCCGTGGTGTTCGCCACCACCTCGTCGGACAGCGTGCTGCCGCAGATCATGGCCAAGCTGCGCCACCTGGGCGTGCGCGACTCGACCGTGGGCCTGGTCATTCCCACCGGCTATTCCTTCAACCTGGACGCCTTCTCGATCTACATCACGCTGGCGGCGGTGTTCATCGCGCAGGCCACCAACACGCCGGTCTCCATGACCGACCTGCTGACCATCCTGGCCATCGCGCTGGTGACGTCCAAGGGCGCGCACGGCGTGCCGGGCTCGGCCATCGTGGTACTGGCGGCCACGCTGCATGCGATTCCGGCCATCCCGGCCATCGGGCTGGTGCTGGTGCTGTCGGTGGACTGGTTCATGGGCATCGCCCGCGCGCTGGGCAACCTGGTCGGCAACTGCGTGGCCACGGTGGCCATCGCCGCCTGGGAAGGCGACATCGACCGCGAGCGCGCCCGCCGGGTGCTGGACGGCGAGCTGCCCGCCACGCTCGACACGGCCGTCCTCGGCCACGCCGACGGCCGGTGAGAATGCGGCCCATGGCCGATACCGACAGCGTTGTGAGCCCCACCGCCATCGCCCGCCGCGTCGTGGAGGCGATCCTGGCGCAGAAGCTGGCGCCCGGCCAGCGCCTGGGCGAACAGGCCCTGGCCGACCTCTTCGGCGTCAGCCGCACCATGGTGCGCGAGGCGCTGATGCAGCTGCAGGCGCGCGGCTTCGTGGAGGTGCAAAGCAAGCGCGGCTGGTTCGTGGTGCAGCCCTCGGCCGAGGAGGCGCGCGACGCCTTCGCGGCGCGGCGCATCGTCGAATCCGGCATCCTGTCCGACGCGGGCCGGCCGCTGGCCCAGGTGATCCGCACCCTGCGCACCCACGTGCGGGACGAGCAACGGGCCATCGAAGGGGCCGACGCCGCCACCCGCGCCTTCCTGCTGGCCGACTTCCATGTCTGCCTGGCCGAGCAGATGGGCCACCGCCTGCTGACCGACGTGCTGCGCGACCTGACGGCGCGCACCACGCTGGCGGCCACGCTCTACCAGTCGCGGCACGAGGCCAGCGAATCGTGCGCCGAGCACGCCGCCATCGTCGCGGCGCTGGAAGACGGCGACACCGCCCGCGCCCGGACGCTGATGCTGGCGCACATCGGCAATGTGGAGCGGGCACTGGAGCCCGAGGCGGCGCCGGATGCGGACGTGCAGCGGCTGCGCGCCGCCTTGGTGCCCGTCGCACCGCGACGCGGCGCCGCCTGAATGGCTCTTGCGCCGCTGGTGCCGGCGCGACCGAGGCATGAGAACCCGGTGGTCGGCTCGCTCATTGCCATCGGACGGCGGCCTGGACGCCCCGGTCAGCTCCGTCGGGAAGCCGCTCCCGCCCCTATTCCAGCATTGACCATCAATTTGGCGTAAGCGTGCGCTAGCTTTTGGGCGCATCGCACCGGGTTATCACCGCGCATCCTCCGTGCTCATTTCGGATCCGACCTCGGGAATCTCCTGAGCCGCGCAACTGGCACAGCGCTTGCGATCCATTTTTTGTATACAAATAATGCACCCAATTCGTTCAGTTCCACGCGGCCTGACCGGCGCCGCACCCCTCCAACGACCCGATCAGGAGCCCCCATGAACACGGCCACCACCACCCCGCTCGCCGCCGCTGCCGCGGCAGAGCCTCTCGGCCACGGCAACGCGGCATCGCACGCCCTCATCAAGCCCGGCTACGACCCGGCCCTCACCAACGAGGACCTGGCACCGCTGAAGCAGCAGACCTGGGGGCAATACAACATCTTTGCCTTCTGGATGTCCGACGTGCACAGCGTGGGCGGCTACATCACGGCGGGCAGCCTGTTCGCGCTGGGGCTGTCCAGCTGGCAGGTGCTGGTGGCCCTGCTCGTGGGCATCGTGATCGTGCAGTTCTTCTGCAACCTGGTGGCCAAGCCCAGCCAGGTCACGGGCACGCCGTATCCCGTGATCTGCCGCGCCTCCTTCGGCGTCAAGGGCGCCAACATCCCGGCCATCATCCGGGGGCTGATCGCGGTGGCCTGGTACGGCATCCAGACCTACCTGGCCTCGGCCGCTTTCATGGTGATGGCGCTGCACCTCTTTCCCAACCTGGCACCCTACGCCGACGTGGCACAGCACGGCTTCGCCGGCCTGTCGACACTGGGCTGGGTCGCCTTCATGGTGATGTGGGTGCTGCAGGCCTTCGTGTTCTGGCATGGCATGGAAGCCATCCGCAAGTTCATCGACTGGGCCGGCCCGGGGGTGTACGTGGTCATGGCCATCCTGTGCGGCTGGCTGGTGTGGAAGGCCGGCTGGAAGAACATCGACCTCAATCTGGGCGGCGTCAAGTTCGAAGGCTGGGACGCGCTGCCGGTGATGCTGTCGGCCATCGCGCTGGTGGTGAGCTACTTCAGCGGCCCGATGCTCAACTTCGGCGACTTCTCGCGCTACGGCAAGAGCTTCGACGCGGTGAAGAAGGGCAACTTCTGGGGCCTGCCGGTCAACTTCGTGTTCTTCTCGCTGCTGACGGTGATCACCACCGCCGCCACGCTGCCCGTGTTCGGCGAACTGATCACCGATCCGGTGCACACCGTGGGCAAGATCGACTCCACCACCGCCGTGGTGCTGGGCGCGCTGACCTTCATGATCGCCACCATCGGCATCAACATCGTGGCCAACTTCGTCTCGCCGGCCTTCGACTTCTCCAACGTGGCGCCGCAGCACATCAGCTGGCGCACCGGCGGCATGATCGCCGCCGTGGGCTCGATCTTCATCACGCCCTGGAACCTCTACAACAACCCCGAGGTGATCCACTACACGCTGGACATCCTGGGCTCCTTCATCGGCCCGCTGTTCGGCATCCTGATCGCCGACTTCTACCTGGTGCGCCGCCAGCACGTGGTGGTGGACGATCTCTACACCATGAAGCCCACCGGCCTGTACTGGTACAGCCATGGCTACAACCTGAAGGCCGTCGCCACGATGGTGCCCTCGGCCCTGATCCCGATCCTGTGCGTGTTGGTGCCGGCCTGGCGCGGCGCCGCCAACTACGCCTGGTTCATCGGCATGGGACTGGGCTTCGTCATCTACGCTGTGCTGTCCCGCCGCTCCTGATTCCGAAGAAAACGCCCTGTCCATGCGCATCAAGGTCATCAACCCCAACACCACCCAGAGCATGACCGACAAGATCGGTGCCTGCGCCCGCGCCGCGGCGCGGCCGGGCACCGAGGTCATCGCCGTGAGCCCGGCGATGGGCCCGGTCTCCATCGAAAGCCACTACGACGAGGCCCTGGCCACGCCCGGCCTGCTGGCCGAGATCGCGGCCGGCGAGGCCGCGGGCGTGGACGGCTACCTGATCGCCTGCTTCGGCGACCCGGGCCTGAAGGCCGCCCGCGAACTGGCGCGCGGCCCGGTGCTGGGCATCGCCGAGGCGGCGATGCATGCGGCCAGCTTCATCGGCAGCCGCTTCACCGTGGTCACCACGCTGGCGCGCACCATGGGCCAGGCGCACCACCTGGCGGAGGCCTATGGCATGGCCCGCTTCTGCGCCCGCGTACGGGCCTGCGAGCTGCCGGTGCTGGAACTGGAAGACCCGCGCTCCAACGCCCGCGCCCGCATCGTCGACGAATGCCGCCGCGCACTGGACGAGGACGGCTGCGACGTGCTGGTGCTGGGCTGCGCCGGCATGGCCGACCTGTGCCGCTCGCTGTCGGAAGAACTGGGCGTGCCGGTGATCGACGGCGTGTCCGCCGGTGTGACGCTGCTGGAGTCGCTGGTCTCGCTCGGCCTGAAGACCAGCAAGCGCGGCGAGCTGGCGCATCCGCTGCCGAAGCCCATGACGGGGTTGATGCAGCCCTTCGCGCTGGGCTCGGGCGCGCGCTGAGCGGCGAGGCCGGCGCTCGGCTTCGCCGCACAGTGCCCGCAACGGGTGCCGCGGGCCGCGCGGCCGTTCAATCGCCCAGCAGCTCGCCCACCGGCCGAAGGTCGTCCACCCGGTCGCAGACCGACTTGATGACCATCATGATCGGCATGCCCAGCAGCAGCCCCCACACGCCCCAGATCCAGGCCCAGAAGATCACGCCCACGAACACCGCCACCGGGTTCATGCGCGAGCTGCGACTGGTGAGCCAGGGCACCAGCAGGTTGCCCACCAGCGTGTGGATCAACAGCGAGGTGCCGGCCACCAGCAGCGCCATGCCGATGGTGCCGAACTGCAGGAAGGCCACCAGGCCCGCCGCCCCCAGCACCAGCACCGAGCCAATGTAGGGGATGAGGTTGGTGACGCCCGCGATGATGCCCCACACGGCCGCGTTCTCCAGCCCCAGCGCCCAGAAGGCCAGGCCGGTGGTCACGCCCACCAGCGCGCTGCTGAGGATCTGAACCAGCAGGTAGCGCTGGATGTGGCCCGTGATGTCGTCCAGCACGTGCACCGTGACCTTCTTCTTGTGCAGGCTGGGTCCGGCCATCTTGACCAGCTTGCGCCGGAAGGTGTCGCCCGAGCACAGCGCGAAGAAGGTGAGGAAGAGCACCAGCGTGGCCTGACCGGCGCCTTCCATCAGGCCCACGGTGCCGCTCCAGAGATAGTCGCGCACGTTGAAGGGCGGGCGCTCGATGATCACGCGCTGCACGCCGCGGCGGAAGGTGGTGGGCGAGCCCTCGTTGGCGGCGCGCTCCAGGTGGTCGGCCGCCTGCTGCACGGTGTCCAGCGGGCTGGCCTTGACCGACTTGGTGCGGATGGCGTTGCGCAGCTTCTGGGCCGCTGCCGGGAGGGCATCGACCAGTTGCCCCGCACTGCCTGCCAGCGAGTAGCCGGTCCATGCCGTGCCGCCGGTCAGGGCCAGCAGCAGCACCGCGGCGCCGGCCCAGCGTGGCAGACGCCAGCGCTCCAGCCGATCGACGACGGGCGAGAGGGCATAGACGAGCATCAGGCTCAGTGCCAGCGGGATCAGCACCGCCGACGCCCAGCGCAGCGTGTAGACACAGGCCAGCACGCCGAGGATGACGAGCGAGGCGCTGCGCACATCGACCGGCATGTGCAACAGAAGACGCGGCGGATCGCTGCTGCCGGGCTCCGGCACGGCGCCCCGGGCGCGCTCGGCCTCGGCCTCGCGGATGGCCCGGTCGGTGGCCGACTCGGCCACGGAGGGCGGCGGTTCGGAGGGCTCGAGGGCGACGACCTCGGGCGCGTCTGTGCCAGCGCCGGATGGCGGCACCGGGGCGCTCATTCCGAGCGCTCCCGCAGCGCGTCGCGCACCGCTTGCAGTTGCCGGCGCGACACCGGCAGCAGCTCCTGCAGGCCGGCAAGGCGCACGGCCCAGCCCTCGGCGTCCTCCCCGCCATCGTGGCGCTCCAGGGCCCGGATCGCGCCGCGCGCCACCAGCGTGCTGCGGTGCACCCGCAGGAAGCGCTCGCCATGCCGCGCCTCCAGGTCGTTGAGAGAGCCGTCCAGGATCAGCTGGCGCTGCGCCGTGCGCACGGTGATGTATTTCAATTCGGCCTTCAGGTAGAGAACTTCGGAGAGCGGCACGCGCTCGAGACGCGCGCGGTCCTGGATGAGCAGATGCCCGGTGTCGGGCGGCTCGGCGCGGCGCTGGCGCAGATGGCGCTGCGCACGGGCCAGCGCCTCCTGCAGGCGGGCTACGCGCACCGGCTTGGTCAGGTAGTCGGCGACATCGAGCTCGAAGGCACCCAGCGCATGTTCGGCATGGGCGGTGACGAACACGATGGCGGGCGCCTCGGGCTGGCCGCGCAGTTGGTCGGCCAGCGCCATGCCGTCGAGGCCGGGCATGGCGATGTCCAGCAGCAGCAGGTCCACCGGCGTCTCGCGCAGCAGCGGCAGCACGACGCGGCCATCACCGGCTTCGCCGACGACTTGCGCGGCCGGCGCCCGGCAGTCCGCCAGCAAGGTGCGCAGGCGGGCGCGTGCCAGGGGCTCGTCGTCCACCAGCAGGATGCGCAGCGGCGCGGTGTCGGCGGGCAACAGGCTCATGACTGCGTTCTTTTCGGCTTGTCCGTCAGGTCGGCGGGAATGTCGATGCGCACCCGCCAGCAGTCGCGGTCCAGGCCGGCGCTCAGGCTGGCCTGCAGGTCGTGCAGCAGTCGCAGGCGGCTGCGGACGTTGTCCAGCGCGATACCGTGGCCGCGCGGCAGGGGCGACTCGGCCCAGCGCAGCGGCGGCAGCGTGTTGACCACCTCGATGACCACGCGGGAGCCGCGGCGTTCGGTGCGGATGCGCAGCTCGCCACCCTCGGGGCTCGGCTCGACGCCATGGCGTACCGCGTTCTCCACCAGCGGCTGCAGCAACAGCGGCGGCAGGCGCGCGCCGGCTGCGGCCTCGTCCAGCTGCCAGGCGATGCGAAGGCGTGGGCCGAAGCGCACCTGCTCGATGGCCAGGTAGCGCTGGGCCAGGTCGATCTCCTCGGCCAGCGAGGCGGACTCGCCGGGCTCCGCGAGCGCCTGCCGGAAGAGTTCGGCCAGGTCCTCCAGCATCGCCTCGGCCCGGGCCGGATCGTCGCGGACCAGGGCGATGGCGCTGTTGAGCGTGTTGAAGAGGAAGTGCGGACGGATGCGCTGCTGCAGTTCGGTGAGCCGCGCCGTGGCTGCGGCCGGCATCTGCGCCGCGGTGCGCAGATTCATCACCGCCATGGCCGCCGCGCCGAAGAGTCCGCCCGCCCAGGCACCCGCCAGCCACGGCGCCTGCGCGACCGCGCCCGTGCCCTGCAGCACCGCGCAGCCATACAGGCCGGCCAGCACGCCCGCGATCGCTGCCGCCAGGTACTGCGGAACGGGGCGCCAACGCCCCAGGCGGCGGCGCAGCGCGCAGGCCGCGATGAGCCACAGCAGGGTGGCCGGCATCACGCCGCCCGTGGCGGTGGCAAAGCGCATCAGTGCGTCGGTGGCCGACTCGGCCACGAAGGCCACCGCGACGGCGGCCAGCAACTCGGCGGCCAGCACCACCCGGATCACCATCTCCGGCCGGCAGAAGTCGGATTGCGGCGCCATGGCCGCGCGGGCAGGGCTCGCTGAAGGGCGCGCCGATAAAATCCGGGGGTTTCGCATGGCTGGCGACGCTGAGGGGCCGCCGATTATGGCCCTGGCCTCGCGCACGACGGCGCGTCGCCACCCCGCTGCCGCCCCTCTGTTCCACGGCCTTCCTGCCCTGCCGCTCTTCCAAGGCCCCTCGCGGCCCCGACCCATGACCCAGAACCAATTCGACAAGAAATCCGAAGCGTGGTCCGCGCTGTTCTCCGAGCCCATGAGCGAACTCGTGCAGCGCTACACCTCCAGCGTGTTCTTCGACAAGCGGCTTGCGCAGGCAGACATCGAAGGCTCGCTGGCTCATGCAGAGATGCTGGCTGCGCAGGGGATCATCGGTTCGCAGGACCTTGCCGACATCCAGCGTGGGATGGCTCAGATTCGCGGCGAGATCGATTCCGGCAGCTTCGAATGGAAGCTGGCCCTGGAAGACGTGCACCTCAACATCGAGGCCCGCCTGACCCAGCTGGTGGGCGATGCCGGCAAGCGCCTGCACACCGGCCGCAGCCGCAACGACCAGGTCGCCACCGACGTGCGCCTGTGGCTGCGCGGCGAGATCGACCTGATCGACGGTCTGCTGACCGACCTGCAGAAGGCGCTGGTGAAGATCGCCGCCGAGAACGTCGACGCCATCCTCCCCGGCTTCACCCACCTGCAGGTGGCGCAGCCGGTGAGCTTCGGCCACCACATGCTGGCCTACGTGGAGATGTTCGCCCGCGACGCCGAGCGCCTGGCCGACCTGCGCCGCCGCGTCAACCGCCTGCCGCTGGGCGCCGCCGCCCTGGCCGGCACCAGCTATCCGCTGGACCGCGAGCGCGTGGCCCGCACGCTGGGCATGGAAGGCGTGTGCCAGAACAGCCTGGATGCCGTGAGCGACCGCGACTTCGCCATCGAGTTCACCGCTTTCGCCAGCCTGGCGATGGTGCACGTGAGCCGTTTCAGCGAGGAGCTGATCCTGTGGATGAGCCAGAACTTCGGCTTCATCCAGATCGCCGACCGGTTCACGACCGGCTCGTCGATCATGCCGCAGAAGAAGAACCCCGACGTGCCCGAGCTGGCACGCGGCAAGACCGGCCGCGTGGTCGGCCACCTGATGGGCCTGATCACCCTGATGAAGGGCCAGCCCCTGGCTTACAACAAGGACAACCAGGAAGACAAGGAGCCGCTGTTCGACACCGTCGACACGCTCAAGGACACCCTGCGCATCTTTGCCGAGATGGTGGGCGGCATCACGGTGCGCCGCGAGGCCATGGAGGCCGCCGCCCTGCGCGGCTACGCCACTGCCACCGACCTGGCCGACTACCTGGTGAAGAAGGGCCTGCCTTTCCGCGACGCGCACGAGACGGTCGCCCATGCCGTCAAGACCGCCATCGCCCAGGGCGTGGACCTGTCGCAGCTGCCGCTGGCCACGCTGCAGCAGTTCAACCCGGCGATCAGCGACGACGTATTCGGCGTGCTGAGCCTGCGCGGCTCGCTGGAGGCCCGCAACACGCTGGGCGGCACGGCGCCGGTGCAGGTCACGGCGCAGATCGCGCGGCACCGGGCGCGGCTGGGCGACTGAGCGCGGCTTCTCTGCTGCGAGGAAGGGCGCCGCGGGGCGCCCTTTTCGTTGATGCCGGCGCCGCGCCGGATCAGCCCCCCGTTTCCGCCGCCACCGCCTTGAGCAACTCCAGCGCCGCGGCCTGCGTGCGCGTCACCGGCCGCTGCGCACTCACCGCCACATGCGCCTGCACCTGCAGCCGCGGCGGGCCGATGGGCCGCACGCTGAAGGCGGAGGGGCGGATCGAGGTCTGCACCGCCCGCCGCGCCAGGATGGCGCAGCCGGCGCCGTCGGCCACCAGGTCCAGGATGGCGGGCACGCCGTCGATCTCCAGCGCGATCTGCGGCTCGCAGCCCAGCGCCGCCATTTCCGACTCCACATGCATGCGCACGGCGTTGGGCCGGCTGGGGATGATGAGCGGCAGCTTCGCCACCTCGGCCAGCGGGATGGGCGGGGGCGGCGGGTCTTCGGCCAAGCCGGGCGGGCGGGCCTGCACCAGCATCAGTTCCTCGGTCATCAGCGGCGCGATGTCCAGCCCGGCGATGGGCTTGGCTTCGTAGAGCACGGCGATGTCCAGCCGACCGGCGGACAGCGCTTCGTGCATGGAAATCGACAGGCCCTCGCTGATCGACAGCCGCGCTTCGGGCAGTTCGCGGCGGAAGCGCCGGGTCAGCGGCACCGCGAGCGCCCGCGCCACCGTGGGCGGCAGGCCCAGCGCCACCCGGCCCGCCAGGCCGCCGCGCACCCGGGCCAGTTCCTCCTGCGCCCGCTGCACCTGGTGCAGGATGCCGCGGCCGTGCTCCAGCAGCAGGGTGCCGGCTTCGGTGGGCGTGACGCCGCGGCCGTTGCGCACCAGCAGGTTCTGGCGCAGCTCCACTTCCAGCGTGCGCACCTGCCGGCTGAGGGCCGGCTGGGCGATGTCGAGCGCCAGCGCGGCGCGGGTGAAGCTGCCCAGCTCCACCACCCGGACGAAGTACTCCAGCTGTTTCAGATCCATGACGTCAGACGCATATCGACACGCATGCTATAGCAGTTTGTTCTAGCTGCTAGTCGATCTGCCCCCTGGAGGCGGACGGGGTCACGGCACAGAATGGGCGCTGCCTTCCAGACCCGCGGCCGGTTGTCACCGGCCCGCCCCGCCCTTCCCAGGAGACGACATGCCGAAATCCAACGGTCAGCCGCTGATCATCGACTGCCACGGCCACTACACCACCGCCCCCAAGGCCCTCGAGAACTGGCGCAATGCCCAGATCGCCGGCATCAAGGATCCGTCGGCCAAGCCCGACCCGGCCAGCCTCAAGATCAGCGACGACGAGCTTCGCGAGTCCATCGAGCAGAACCAACTGCGCCTGATGAAGGAGCGCGGCAGCGACCTGACCATCTTCAGCCCGCGCGCCAGCTTCATGGCCCACCACATCGGCGACTTCGAGGTGTCCAGCACCTGGGCCGCCATCTGCAACGAGCTGTGCTACCGCGTGAGCCAGCTCTTCCCGGACAACTTCATCGGCGCGGCCATGCTGCCGCAGTCGCCGGGCGTGGACCCCAGGACCTGCATTCCCGAGCTGGAGAAGTGCGTCAAGGAATACGGCTTCGTCGGCATCAACCTGAACCCCGATCCCTCGGGCGGCCACTGGACCAGCCCGCCGCTGACCGACCGTCACTGGTACCCCATCTACGAGAAGATGGTGGAGTACGACATTCCGGCCATGGTGCACGTCAGCACCAGCTGCAACGCCTGCTTCCACACCACCGGGGCGCACTACCTCAATGCCGACACCACGGCCGTGATGCAGTGCATCCAGGGCGACCTGTTCAAGGACTTCCCGACGCTGAAGTTCGTGATCCCGCACGGCGGCGGCGCGGTGCCCTATCACTGGGGCCGTTTCCGCGGCCTGGCGCAGGAGATGAAGAAGCCTCTGCTGGAAGAGCACCTGCTCAACAACATCTTCTTCGACACCTGCGTGTACCACCAGCCGGGCATCGACCTGCTGACCAAGGTGATCCCGGTCAAGAACATCCTGTTCGCCTCCGAGATGATCGGCGCCGTGCGCGGCATCGACCCGACCACCGGCCACTACTACGACGACACCAAGCGCTACGTGAGCGCCACCGCCAACCTGACGGACGACGAGCGCTTCCAGGTCTTCGAAGGCAACGCACGCCGGGTCTTCCCGCGCCTGGATGCCGCCCTCAAGGCCAAGAGCCTCTGACAGCGCCCGGATCGACTCCTCTCCCCTCTGGGGAGAGGCAAGGTGAGGGGCCCAGCGACGCTCGATGCGCGGCAACGTGCGCAGGCCGCGCGGCCCTCACCCCCCCCACCCTCTCCCAGAGGGAGAGGGAGCCAGACATCTCAAGGAGAACCGACATGTATGAATTAGGCGTCGTCTATCGCAACATCCAGCGCACCGACCACGAGACCGCGGACGGCCTGGCCGCCCTGGGCTCGGCCACGGTGCACGAGGCCATGGGCCGCGTGGGCCTGCTCAAGCCCTACATGCGCCCGATCTATCCGGGCCAGCAGGTGTCCGGCACGGCCGTCACCGTGCTGCTGCATCCGGGCGACAACTGGATGCTGCACGTCGCGGCCGAGCAGATCCAGCCCGGCGACATCGTGGTGGCGGCCATCACCGCCGAATGCACCGACGGCTACTTCGGCGACCTGCTGGCCACCAGCTTCCAGGCCCGCGGCGCCCGCGCCCTGGTGATCGACGCCGGCGTGCGCGACGTCAAGACGCTGCAGGAGATGAACTTCCCCGTGTGGAGCAAGTGCATCAGCAGCAAGGGCTGCATCAAGGCCACCATCGGCTCGGTCAACATCCCCGTGGTGTGCGCCGGCATGCTGGTGACGCCCGGCGACGTGATCGTGGCCGACGACGACGGCGTGGTCTGCGTGCCGCGCGCCATCGCCGCCAAGACGCTCGAAGCCGCCCGCAAGCGCGAGTCCTTCGAGGGCGAGAAGCGCGCCAAGCTGGCCAGCGGCGTGCTGGGCCTGGACATGTACAAGATGCGCGAGCCGCTGGCGGCTGCGGGCCTCAAGTACATCGACTGATCCCTTTCTATTGTTCCCGGGCCAGCGCCCCCCGAAGCGGGCGCGGCCCTCTTCCACGTTCGGAGACATTCATGAGCTTTTCCCGCCGCGCACTGGTGACGGCCTGCGCCCTCGCCGCCGCCCTGCCCTTCGCCGCCCAGGCCCAGCAGCAGGCCACCTTTCCGTATGGCAAGCCGGTGCGCATCGTCAACCCCTTCCCCGTGGGCGGTGGCCCGGATGGCGTCTCGCGCCTGGTGGCCGACAAGCTGTCGCGCACCTGGGGCGTGCCGGTGACGGTGGACAACCGCCCGGGCGGCAACGGTTTCATCGCCATCGACGCCTGGAAGCGCGGCGCCAAGGACGGCACCGACCTGCTGCTGCTGGACAACGTCCACCTGGCCGCCTACCCGTCGCTGTTCAAGAAGCTGCCCTACGACCCGGCCAAGGACTTCGACGTCCTGCTGCCACTGTTCAAGACCTACTTCTTCTTCACCGTCGGCGCCAACAGCAAGTACAAGACGGTGGGGGACATCGTGGCCGACGCCAAGGCGCGACCCGGCAAGCTGAACTACGGCTCGTGGTCGGTCGGCAATCCCGTGCACCTGGGCACGGAGCTGTTCAAGTCGGCCACCGGCACGCAGATGGAGCACGTGATCTTCAAGGAGACCACGCAGCTCTATACCTCGGTCTCCACCGGCGACATCGATTTCGCCCTGGGCAGCGCCGCCACGGCGGGTCCGCTCTACCAGTCCGGCAAGCTGCGCTTTCTGGCCGTGACCGGCCCGCAGCGCATGGCCGCCTATCCCGACGTGCCCACCGTGGCCGAGTCCGGCGGCCCCAAGGGCTTCGAAGTGACGGGCTGGAACGCCATCGCCGTGCCGCGCGGTCTGCCCGATGCGGTGACGGAGAAGATCAAGCGCGACATCGAGCAGGCGCTGACCGGCCCCGACGTGCAGGCCCGCTTCAAGAGCTTCGGCTACGAGCCCTTCCCGGTCACGCGCCCGCAGTTCGAGCAGTTCGTGAAGAGCGAATCGCAGCGCTTCGGCGACGTGATCCGCAAGGCCAACGTCTCCCTGGACTGACATGCAGCAGACCGACGCGCAAGGCCCGTTCGTCTCCCGCCGCGTGGCGCTGGCCGCAGGGGCGGCACTGCTGGCGCCGACGCTGGCGGGTGCGCAGAGCTATCCGGCCAAGCCGGTGCGCGTGCTGGTCGGCTACTCGGCCGGCGGCGCGGTCGATGCCGTGGCGCGCAGCGTGGGCCAGGCCCTCGCGACCAGCCTGGGCCAGCCCTTCGTGATCGACAACCGGCCGGGCGCCGGCACCAACATCGCCGTCAAGGCCACCATCGACGCGCCTGCCGACGGCTACACGCTGATGGTGGCCGCCAACGCGCTGGCGGCCACCATGGCGCTGTACCAGCCCATGCCCTTCGATGCCGAGCGCGACCTCGTGCCGGTGTCGCTGATCGGCCGCGTGCCGGTGGTGATCGCCGCCAATGCCAATGCGCCCTTCGGCACCATCCAGCAGCTGATCGCCGAGGCCAAGGCCAAGCCCGGCAGCCTGTCCTTCGCCTCGCCGGGCAACGGCTCCACGCCGCACATGGCGGTCGAGTTTTTCGAGCGCGCCGCGGGCATCAAGCTGCAGCACGTGCCCTACCGCGGCGGCGCCCAGGCACTGACCGACGTGATCGGCGGCCAGCTGCCGCTGGTGGCCATCAATGCGCTGGAGGCGCAGCCGCATGTGAAGAGCGGCAAGCTCAAGGTGCTCGCGGCCTTGAGCCCCAACCGCAGCGCCGTCTTTCCCGACGTGCCCACCATTGCCGAGTCCGGCTTTCCGGGCTTCGAGGCCTCGGTCTGGTACGGCATCGTGGCGCCCGCGGCCACGCCCAAGTCCATCGTCACCCAGCTGCATGCCGAGGTGCAGAAGGCACTGCAGACACCGGCCGTGCGCGAGCGCATGGCCCAGGTCGGCGGCGAAGTGCTGCCCGGCAGCAGCGAGCAATTTGCCCAGCTCATCCACTCGGAGCGCGTGCGCTACGAGAAGCTGGTGCGTGAAGCCGGCATCAAGCCCGATTGAACCCATTTCCCCAGGAGCAACGCTCATGAGCAAACCCACCACAGGCCCCTTCGAGAAAACTGCCGGCTGGCTGGACTGGTACACCGGCCCCAGCAAGCCCAAGTTCCAGGTGCCGGCCGGCAGCGTCGATGCGCACTGCCACGTCTTCGGCCCCGGCGCGGAGTTTCCCTATGCGCCAGAGCGCAAGTACACGCCCTGCGATGCCAGCAAGGCGCAGCTCTTCGCCCTGCGCGACCACCTGGGCTTCGCCCGCAACGTGATCGTGCAGGCCACCTGCCACGGCGCGGACAACCGCGCGCTGGTCGATGCGCTGCAGTCCTCGAACGGCAAGGCCCGCGGCGTGGCCACCGTCAAGCGCAGCGTCAGCGACGAAGAACTGCAGGCCCTGCATGCCGCCGGCGTGCGCGGCGTGCGCTTCAACTTCGTCAAGCGCCTGGTCGACTTCACGCCCAAGGACGAGCTGATGGAGATCGCCGGCCGCATCGCCAAGCTGGGCTGGCATGTGGTCATCTACTTCGAGGCGGTGGACCTGCCTGAGCTGTGGGACTTCTTCACCGCGCTGCCGACCACGGTGGTGGTGGACCACATGGGCCGCCCCGACGTAACCAAGCCGGTCGACGGCCCGGAGTTCGCGCTGTTCGAGAAGTTCATGCGCGAGCACAGCAACGTGTGGAGCAAGGTGAGCTGCCCCGAGCGCCTGTCGGTGGCCGGCCCCAAGGCGCTGGATGGCGAGCGCAGCGCCTACAAGGATGTGGTGCCTTTCGCGCGTCGCATCGTCGAGCAGTTCCCCGATCGTGTGCTGTGGGGCACCGACTGGCCGCACCCCAATCTGAAGGACCACATGCCCGACGATGGGCTGCTGGTGGACTTCATCCCGCACATCGCGACGACACCCGTGCTTCAGCAGAAGCTGCTGGTCGACAACCCGATGCGTTTGTATTGGCCCGAAGAAGCCAAGTAAGGAGACCCTTCCATGGCCCTCGACAAACCCTACCTGGACGTGCCCGGCACGATCATCTTCGACGCCGAGCAGAGCCGCAAAGGC
The DNA here is from genome assembly GCF_040544975.1 of Pseudacidovorax sp. 1753. Classification (NCBI taxonomy): domain Bacteria; kingdom Pseudomonadati; phylum Pseudomonadota; class Betaproteobacteria; order Burkholderiales; family Comamonadaceae; genus Pseudacidovorax; species Pseudacidovorax sp. 1753. Next base: position 21,814 of record NZ_JBEPKY010000006.1, read on the forward strand.
TACTGGCTCAACCAGTTCTGCATGAGCCTGATGAAGGCCGAGAACCGCGAGCGCTTCAAGGCCGACGAGCGGGCCTACCTCGACGAATGGCCGATGACCGAGGAACAGAAGCAGGCCGTGCTGGCGCGCGACCTCAACTGGTGCATGCGCACCGGCGGCAACATCTACTTCCTCGCCAAGATCGGCGCCACCGACGGCAAGAGCTTCCAGCAGATGGCGGGCTCGATGACCGGCATGACCGAAGAGGAATACCGCAACATGATGATCAACGGCGGCCGCCGCGTGGACGGCAACCGCTACGTGGGCGAGGACGGCGACGCCCAGGCGCACCGCCAGCCGCAAGGCGCCCATCACCCCACCAAGGCGGCATGACCATGTGCCCCCGCATCCCTCAGGAGGCTTGAATGGCCCGCATCACCGCATCCGTCTACACCTCGCACGTGCCCGCCATCGGCGCCGCGCTGGACCTGGGCAAGACGAAGGAAGACTACTGGAAGCCGCTGTTCGCCGGCTACGACTTCTCCAAGCAATGGATGAAGGACAACAAGCCCGACGTGGTCATCCTGGTCTTCAATGACCATGCCACGGCCTTCAGCCTGGACATGATCCCCACCTTCGCCATCGGCACGGCCGCCGAATACCAGCCGGCCGACGAGGGCTGGGGCCCGCGCCCGGTGCCCAAGGTGGTGGGCCACCCGGAGCTGGCCAGCCACATCGCGCAGAGCGTGATCCAGCAGGACTTCGACCTCACCATCGTCAACAAGATGGACGTGGACCATGGCCTGACGGTGCCGCTGTCACTGATGTGCGGCGAGCAGGACCCGAAGAACGGCGCCTGGCCCTGCCCGGTGATTCCCTTCGCGGTCAATGTGGTGCAGTACCCAGTGCCGAGCGGCCAGCGCTGCTTCAACCTGGGCCGCGCCATCCGCAAGGCGGTCGAGAGCTTCGACGAGGACCTCAACGTGCACATCTGGGGCACCGGCGGCATGAGCCACCAGCTGCAGGGCGCACGCGCCGGCCTGATCAACTCGGAATGGGACAACAAGTTCCTGGATCGCCTGATCGCCGAACCCGCCGAACTGGCCAAGGTGCCGCACATCGAGTACGTGCGCGAAGCTGGCAGCGAGGGCATCGAGCTGGTGATGTGGCTGATCGCCCGCGGCGCCATGGGCGACGTGGCCGGCGGCCCGGCGCCGAAGCTGGTGCACCGCTTCTTCCACGTGCCGGCGTCCAACACCGCCGTGGGCCACCTCATCCTGGAAGACCAGGCCTGACCAACCATCCACAGAAAGCCAACACCGACATGACCATCAAAGTCGCACTCGCCGGCGCCGGCGCCTTCGGCATCAAGCACCTGGACGGCATCAAGAACATCCCCGACGTCGAGGTGATCTCGCTCATCAGCCGCGATCTGGGCAAGACCCAGGAAGTGGCCGACAAGTACGGCATCCAACACGTCACCACCGACCTGGCCGACAGCCTGGCCATCCAGGAGCTGGACGCGGTCATCCTGTGCACGCCCACGCAGATGCACGCCGCCCAGACCAAGGCCTGCCTGCAGGCCGGCAAGCATGTGCAGGTGGAGATCCCCCTGTGCGACGTGCTCAAGGAAGGCGAAGAAGTGCTGGCCCTGCAGAAGCAGGTCGACAAGGTGGCGATGGTGGGTCACACCCGCCGCTTCAACCCCAGCCACCAGTACGTGCACAGGAAGATCCAGGCCGGCGAATTCAACATCCAGCAGATGGATGTGCAGACCTACTTCTTCCGCCGCACCAACATGAATGCGCTGGGCCAGCCGCGCAGCTGGACCGACCACCTGCTGTGGCACCACGCCGCCCACACCGTGGACCTTTTCGCCTACCAGGCCGGCAGCCCGATCGTGAAGGCCAACGCCGTGCAGGGCCCCATCCACAAGGACCTGGGCATCGCCATGGACATGAGCATCCAGCTGCAGGCCGCCAACGGCGCCATCTGCACGCTGTCGCTCTCGTTCAACAACGACGGCCCGCTGGGCACCTTCTTCCGCTACATCGGCGACACCGCCACCTACATCGCGCGTTACGACGACTTGGTGCAGTCGCACAGCAAGGGCGCCGAAGAGCCGGTGGACGTGAGCAAGGTCGACGTGTCGATGAACGGCATCGAGCTGCAGGACCGCGAATTCTTCGCCGCCATCCGCGAAGGCCGCGAGCCCAACAGCAGCGTGGCGCAGGTGCTGCCCTGCTACCAGGTGCTGCATCAGCTGGAGCAGCAGCTCGCCGCTTGAGGCATGGCCCGGAAACCGGATCGCTTGATCCGGCCAAAATAACCCGGGTAAAATTGCGAGCAGGTGCTGAGGGGCGCCTGCCCGCACAAGAGGCTCTCACCCTCCCGATCCGTTTCTCTTCTTCCGTGGACAGACCGCGGTCTTCGTTCGAGCCCCATGCGGGACCGGCTCGGCGTCGAGGACCTGGAGCACTGCCATGACCCCTTCCCTTTCCCTGCAGGCCCGTCGCGAACTGACGCGCCAGTACAAGCAGGCCTTTCCCGCCATGGGCATCTATGCCCTGCGCTGCGATGCCGCCGGGCTGCTGCGCGTGGGCAGCAGCCGCCATCTGGACGGCATCTTCAACCGCCTGCGCTTCGAACTGATGCGCGGCGCCCACCGCGACCGGGTCCTGCAATCGGCCTGGAACACGCACGGCGCCGAGGCCTTCCGCTTTGAAGTCGTCGACCGGGTGAAGGAACGCGACGATCCCGACTTCGACTACGACGCCGAGCTGGCGACGCTGCTGGCGCTGTGGGAGGCCGAGTTGCTTTCACCCGCGGCCGAGGGCGGTGCACGTCAAGGAGGCAGCGCATGATCCGGCTGACCGACGCCCAGGCCATGCGTCTTGGCCTCGCGCTGGCCCGGGCCCATGCACGCCAACAGCAGCGCCTGGATGAGCGCCTGGGCGTGTGGCATGGCCTCGACGCGTCGGACTTCCTGCTGCTCGATGCACTGGCACGGGCGTCACACGGAGGTCTGCCCACGCTGCGGCTCGCGCAGGCCCTGCACCTCGCACCCTCGGCGCTCGTCCGGCAACTGATGCCACTGGAAAAGACCGGCCTCGTGGCACGCGATGCCGGTGCCGTGCTGCTGCGGCCCGCCGGCCGGCAACTGCATGCCGAAGCCGCGCAGACCGTGGGAGCGGTGTGCGCCAAAGCGTGGGCCGGCGTCGGTCTGGACCCGTGCGGCCCGGACGCTCTGCAGTCGCAGCTCGATGCCGTGGCAAGCGGTGCCGTCATCCCGACACCGTCCGCGGCGCCAGCGCCATGAGCCAGCAGCCCCTCGGGCACAAGCATGCCCCCGACGACGTCCCGACAGGAAGCGCCAAGGTCCCGGCGGAGGAACTCAAGGTGCGTGCCCGCGTGCGCCTGAATGGGGCGCGCCGCGATGGCCGCAGCGATGACCGCACCCTGGGCGACCATTTGCAGACCGCAGCGCGCGAACTCGGCTTCCTGCACTGGGACCATGCCCGCCGCGTGCTGGGCGGCCTCGCCGCGCCGGGCGATGACATGGGTGACTTCTGGCACGCACCGCGGACGGGCCTGCTGCTGCACCTCTGGTTCGCCCGCCATGACGAGGCAGCGCCGGCACTCGCAACGCAGCCCGGCGGCTTCCTGCTCCCCTACCGCCGCCAGTGCTTCATCGTGCAGGCACCCTTCATCGAAGCCCTGGGCCTCGACGCGACCGACCCCGCCTGGCGGGCCATCGGCCATGATCTGGTGGCAGGCTACGGCACGCCGGCCTGGCAGCACCTGGCCTGGCAAAGAGTCCGCGCGCCCCTTTCAACCTTCCAACCCCGACTAAGCTCTGCCCATGCAAACACGACGTATCGCGAACTTTGAGGTCTCGGCCATCGGCCTGGGCTGCATGAACCTGAGCCACGCCTATGGCGTGCCGCCCTCGCCCGAGCAGGGCGAGCGCGTGCTGCTGGCCGCGCTGGATGCCGGCGTGACGCTGTTCGACACGGCGGCGCTCTACGGCTTCGGCGCCAACGAGGAACTGGTGGGCCGTGTGCTCAAGAAACACCGCCACCAGTTCACGCTGTGCAGCAAGGGCGGCATGGCCGGCGTCAAGGGCGAGGACGGCGTGATGCGCCGCGTGATCGACGGCCGCCCCGCCACGCTGCGCCGCAATTGCGAGGACAGCCTGCGCCGCCTGGGCACCGACGTCATCGACCTCTACTACCTGCACCGCTGGGACAAGAAGGTGCCCATCGAGGATTCGGTGGGCGAGATGTCGCGCCTGATCGAAGAGGGCAAGGTGCGCGCGCTGGGCCTGTCGGAGGTCTCGGCCGGCACGCTGCGCAAGGCGGCGGCCGTGCATCCCATCGCTGCCGTGCAGACCGAATATTCGCTCTGGACGCGCAACCCCGAGATCGCCGTGCTGGCCGCCTGCCGCGAGCTGGGCACCGCCTTCGTGGCCTTCAGCCCGCTGGCCCGCGCCTACCTCACCGGCCGCCTCACCGACGTGGCCGCGCTGGACGCCAAGGACATCCGCCGGCCCATGCCGCGCTTCTCGGCCGAGCACTACCCGCGCAACCTGTCGCTGCTGGCCGGCTTCGAGGCCCTGGCCCAGGAGGCCGGCTGCACGCCCGCGCAGCTGGCACTGGCCTGGCTGCTGGCGCAGGGCCAGGACATCATCCCCATTCCCGGCACCACCCGCGTGGACCATCTGCGGGAGGACCTGGCCGCGGCCGACCTGCAACTGCCCGCCGACGTGATCGCCCGCGCTGGCGAGCTGATCAACCAGCGCACCGTGAGCGGCCCGCGCTACCCCGCCCAGGCCACCCAGGAAGTGGACACGGAAGAGTTTCCGGCCTGAGTGCGCCCGCGCCGCCAGACCGACGCTTCAAATCTGGCGGCCGCGGAGCAGGCCACGCGCGGGCCTCCGCGGAACCGGCTTTGCCGGGCCGCTGGAGGCGCCCCTCGAGGGGGAGGCGGAGCGCGAAGCGCGCAGCCTGGGGGGAGCGTCAAATCGCGACCAACTGGCGCACGCCGTCGGCGGCCATGTCCTTGCCCAGGCCGCGCGCAATCACTTCGCCGCGCTCCATCACCAGGTAGTGGTCGGCCAGTTCCTCGGCAAAGTCGTAGTACTGCTCGCACAGCACGATGGCCATCTTCTGGCCCTTCCAGCCCTCGTCGGCCAGGCGGCGGATGGCACGGCCGATGTCCTTGATGATGCTGGGCTGGATGCCCTCGGTGGGCTCGTCCAGGATCAGCATCTTCGGGCCGGGGGCCAGTGCGCGGGCAATGGCCAGCTGCTGCTGCTGGCCGCCGGACAGGTCGCCACCGCGCCGGTGCAGCATCTGCTTGAGCACCGGAAACAGCTCATAGAGCTCGGGCGCGATGGGCATGGAAGCGCTGCGGTAGGCCAGGCCCATGCGCAGGTTCTCTTCCACCGTCAGCCGCGCGAAGATCTCGCGGCCCTGCGGCACGAAGCCCATGCCGGCGCGGGCGCGCTCGTAGGGCGTCTTCTTGTGCACCGACTGGCCGTCGAATTCGATGCTGCCGCTCTTGATCGGCACCAGGCCCATGAGCGACTTCAGCAGTGTGGTCTTGCCCACGCCGTTGCGGCCCAGCAGCACGGTGACCTGGCCGAGCGGCGCCTCGAAGCTCACGTCCCGCAGGATGTGCGAGCCGCCGTAGTACTGGTGGATGTTCTTGACCTTCAGCATGGTTCAACGTCCCAGGTAGACCTCGATGACGCGCTCGTCGGACTGCACTTCATCGAGCGTGCCCTGCGCCAGCACCGAGCCGTCGCACAGCACGGTGACGATCTCGGAGATGGTGCGGATGAAGCTCATGTCGTGCTCCACCACCATCAGCGAGTGTTTGCCCTTGAGCGTGAGGAAGAGCTCGGCCGTGCGCGCCGTCTCTTCGTCGGTCATGCCGGCCACGGGTTCGTCCAGCAACAGCAGCTTCGGGTCCTGCATGAGCAGCATGCCGATCTCCAGCCACTGCTTCTGGCCATGGCTCAGCGTGCCCGCCATGCGGTTGACGCTGTCGGCCAGGTGGATGGTCTGCAGGATGTCGGCCAGCCGGTCGGCCTGGGCCGAGTCGAGCTTGAAGAACATCGAGGGCTTGACGCGCTTGTCGGTCTTGAGCGCCAGCTCCAGGTTCTCGAACACGGTCAGGTGCTCGAACACCGTGGGCTTCTGGAACTTGCGGCCAATGCCCAGCTGCGCGATCTCGGCCTCGCGGTGGCGCAGCAGGTCGATGGTGCTGCCGAAGTAGACGGTGCCTTCGTCGGGCCGCGTCTTGCCGGTGATGATGTCCATCATCGTGGTCTTGCCCGCACCGTTGGGGCCGATGATGCAGCGCAGCTCGCCGGGGGCGATGTCCAGGCTCAGCTTGTTGATGGCCTTGAAGCCGTCGAAACTCACGCTCACGTCCTCCAGGTACAGGATGCGGCCGTGGGTCACGTCCACCTCGCCCGCCACGGCGGGCCGGCCATAGCCGGCGGTGCGGCCACCGGACTCGGTCGATGCGCCGACGGGCAGGCCCTGGGCGCGGGCGTGGCGCTCGGCGCCGGCTTCCATCAGGTCGGGCGTCATGCCTGGGCTCCCTTGGGTTCGACATGGACGGTGGGCAGGGCGTCGGGCTCAACGCCCTCCTCCCTGGCCTGCGCGCGCTGGGCTTCCTCGCGGCCAGTGGGCGCCACGGGTTCGGCAACGGCCTCGGCCTTGCCGCGGTTCATCAGACGGCGCACCAGGCCGACGATGCCATCGGGCAGGAACAGCGTGACAGCGATGAAGAGCGCGCCCAAGAAGTACAGCCAGTATTCCGGCGCCACCACCGTGAGCCAGCTCTTGGCGCCGTTGACCAGGAAGGCGCCGACAATCGGCCCGACCAGCGTGGCGCGGCCGCCCACGGCCGTCCAGATGGCGATCTCGATGGAGTTGGCGGCGCTCATCTCGCCCGGGTTGATGATGCCCACCTGCGGCACGTACAGCGCGCCGGCCACGCCGCACATCATGGCCGAGATGACCCAGATGCTGAGCTTGTAGGGCAGCGGGTTGTAGCCGCAGAACATGGTGCGCGACTCGGCATCGCGGATGGCCTGCAGCACGCGGCCGTACTTGCTGCCGATCAGCCATTTGGCGAACAGGAAGAAGCCCAGCAGCACCGCACCGGTGAGGGCGAAGATCGTCATGCGCATTTCCTGCGTGGCGATCGGAATGCCCAGGATGCGCTTGAAGTCGGTGAAGCCGTTGTTGCCGCCGAAGCCCGTCTCGTTGCGGAAGAACAGCAGCATGGCCGCGAAGGTCATGGCCTGCGTGATGATCGAGAAGTACACGCCCTTGATGCGCGAGCGGAAGGCGAAGTAGCCGAAGACCAGCGCCAGCAGGCCCGGCACCACCACCACCATCAGCATCTGGAAGACGAAGCTGTCGCTGAAGGTCCAGTGCCAGGGCAGGGTCTTCCAGTCGAGGAAGACCATGAAGTCCGGCAGGTCGCTCTTGTAGTTGCCGTCGCGGCCGATCTGGCGCATGAGGTACATGCCCATCATGTAGCCGCCCAGCGCGAAGAACAGGCCGTGGCCCAGCGACAGGATGCCGGTGTAGCCCCAGATCAGGTCCATGGCCAGTGCGCAGATGGCGTAGCACATGATCTTGCCGAGCAGCGCCACCGCATAGTCGCTGAGGTGGAAGGCACTGCCTTCGGGCACCCACAGGTTGAGCACCGGCGCCAGGCCGCACACCACGATCAGCGCGATGAAGAAGGCGGTCCAGCCCTTGCCGCTGAGCAGTGGAGCCTTGGAGGGAAGAGTGACTGTCCTCATGCTTCTGCACTCCGGCCCTTGATGGCGAAGATGCCCTGCGGCCGCTTCTGGATGAACACGATGATGAAGACCAGGATGGCGATCTTGGCCAGCACCGCGCCGGCCCAGCCTTCGATGAGCTTGTTGAGCACGCCCAGCCCCAGCGCCGCATAGACGGTGCCTGCCAGTTGGCCCACGCCGCCCATCACCACCACCATGAAGCTGTCCACGATGTAGCTCTGGCCCAGGTCGGGGCCCACGTTGCCGATCTGGGTGAGCGCGCAGCCCGCCAGGCCCGCGATGCCCGAGCCGAGCGCGAAGGCATAGGTGTCCACCCGCGCGGTGTTCACGCCCATGCAGGAGGCGATGGGTCGGTTCTGTGTCACGCCGCGCACGAAGAGGCCCAGGCGCGTGCGGCTGATAAGCCAGGCCATGGCCGCCAGCACGAGGCCCGCGAAGATGATGATGCCGATGCGGTTCCAGGGCAGCACGAGGTTGGAGAGCACTTCCAGCCCGCCGCTCATCCAGCCGGGGTTCTCCACGCCCACGTTCTGCGCGCCGAAGATCGTGCGCACCAGCTGCTGCAGCATCAGGCTGATGCCCCAGGTGGCCAGCAGCGTCTCCAGCGGCCGGCCGTAAAGGAAGCGGATCACGCCCCGCTCCAGCACCGCACCCACCAGGGCCGAGGCCATGAAAGACACGGGGATGGCCGCCACCAGGTACCAGCCGAACATCGACTCGGGCAGGAACCGCTGGAACACGCCCTGCATCACGTAGGTGGCATAGGCGCCGATCATCATCAGCTCGCCGTGGGCCATGTTGATCACGCCCATCAGGCCGTAGGTGATGGCCAGGCCCAGCGCCGCCAACAGCAGCACCGAACCCAGGCTGATGCCGCTGAAGATCACGCCCAGCCGGTCGCCCCACACCAGCGCGCCGTCGATGGTGGCAATGCTGGCCTGGATGGCGGCCTTGACCTGCGGATCGGTCTCGTCGGCGAGGCGCTGGTTGAGCAGCAGCTTGGTGTCCGGGTTCTTGTTGTCGCCCAGGGCCTTGGCGGCGGCCAGGCGCTTGGCGGCGTCGGCGCTGGAGAGCATGGAAGCGTCGCGCACCAGCATCAGCTTGGCCTTGACCTTGGCGCTCTGCTCGGCGGCCAGGGCCTTCTCGATCAGTGGCACGCGCGATTCGTCGGGCTCCTTGAACAGCGCCTCGGCCGCTTCCAGCCGCACGGCCTCGTCGGGGCTGGTGAGCTGGAGCGCCGCCTGCGCGGCATCGAGCGCGCCGCGCATCAGGTTGTTGTTGACCACGTCCTCGGCCTCGGCCGGCACCTTCACCTCGGCGCCGGTGACCGGGTCGTAGCCCTTGTCGTCCTTCATGAGGAAGGCCTGCTTGTCGGTGAACTTCACCGCCTCGTCCACCAGGGCCTGCAGGAAGGCCTTGGTCTTCTCGTCGGCCACGGCCACGGCCTTGTTGATGGCCGCGATGCGGCTTTCGGCATCGCCCGAGGCCATGGCCAGAGCCTCGTCGGCCGTCAGCGCCCTGGCCGGCCCGGCCAGCATCAGCAGGGCGAGGAACGCCAGCTGCATGAACAAGCGAAGAGGTGTTTTCACGTCGTCCTCGACATCCAAAGAAAAGGCCCGATCCCGACAAGCAAGATCGAGCCTGTGCGCCCATGAGCTCAGGGCAAGCGAAGCGAAGCCCGTTCGCACGCACCCGCGGAACCGGCTTTGCCGGGCCGCCGGGGTGGTCTTGCAGACCGCGCTGCGCCAGTGGCGCAGCTCTTCGCCAGTCGGGCAAGGTCCACCGGACCTTGCCCGACTGGCTCAGCCCCTTGAGGGGGATTCGGCTACACGAAGTGAGCAAGAAACGGGGTGGTCAAATTTTCGACTTGCCGTCCGGCTCGTCCTTCTTCTTGTCGTTGCCTTCGATGTACGGGCTCCAGGGCTTGGCCTTGACCGGCTCCTTGGTCTTCCACACCACCTTGAACTGACCGTCGGCCTGGATCTCGCCGATGAACACCGACTTGTGCAGGTGGTGGTTCTTCTCGTCCATCTTGCTGACGATGCCCGAGGGTGCGTTGAAGGTCTGACCGGCCATGGCGGCGATGACCTTGTCCACGTCGGTGGACTTGGCCTTCTCGACGGCCTGCTTCCACATGTTGATGCCGATGTAGGTGGCTTCCATCGGGTCGTTGGTCAGCGGCTTGTCCTTGTGGCCGGGGATGTTCTTGGCCTTGGCGTAGGCGGACCACTTCTTGATGAACTCGGTGTTGGCCGGGCTCTTGATGCTCATGAAGTAGTTCCAGGCGGCCAGGTGGCCCACCAGCGGCTTGGTATCGACGCCGCGCAGTTCCTCTTCGCCCACCGAGAAGGCGACGACCGGCACGTCCTTGGCCTTCAGGCCGGCGTTGCCCAGTTCCTTGTAGAAGGGCACGTTGGAGTCGCCGTTGATGGTCGACACCACGGCCGTCTTGCCGCCTTGGCTGAACTTCTTGATGTCGGCGACGATGGTCTGGTAGTCGCTGTGGCCGAAGGGGGTGTACTTCTCGTCGATGTCCTTGTCGGCCACGCCCTTGCTCTTCAGGTAGGCGCGCAGGATCTTGTTGGTGGTGCGGGGGTAAACGTAGTCGGTGCCCAGCAGCACCCAGCGCTTGGCGCCGCCGCCTTCCTTGCTCATCAGGTAGTCGACGGCAGGGATGGCCTGCTGGTTGGGCGCGGCGCCGGTGTAGAACACGTTCTTCGACAGCTCTTCACCCTCGTACTGCACGGGGTAGAACAGCAGGCCGTTCATTTCTTCGACGACCGGCAGCACCGACTTGCGCGACACCGAGGTCCAGCAGCCGAAGATCACGGCGACCTTGTCCTGGCCGAGCAGCTGCTTGGTCTTCTCGGCGAACAGGGGCCAGTTGGAGGCGGGGTCGACCACCACGGGCTCAAGCTTCTTACCCAGCACGCCGCCCTTGGCGTTGATTTCGTCGATGGCCATCAGCACCGTGTCCTTGAGCACGGTCTCGGAGATGGCCATGGTGCCGGACAGCGAGTGCAGCACGCCGACCTTGATGGTGTCCTGCTGGGCAAAGGCGGGCGCGGCGCCGAGGCTGGCGAGGGCGACGCTGGCGGTCAGCGCCTTGAGGGTGAAGCGACGTTGCATGGCTGCTCTTCTCCTGGGGTTTCGGTTGGCAAGGGATGGAAGGAACGGGTTGGAGTCTCCTTGCCAGGCCCCGGACGGGCTATACGCCGGGTGGCGTACATGCCGCGAAGGCGCGGCGCGCGAAATCCCAGAACAGCCGACCCGCGTCCGGCCCCGCGGGGTCGGTGTAGCTGCCGCGGGTGCTGCCCCCGCTCCAGGCATGGCCCAGCGCCTCGATCTCCACCAGGCGCACCTCCACCACGCGTCCCCGGCGGAAGTCGGTGACCTGCATGGGATGGCGCTTGCCGCGTTGCTGGATTGCCGGCTCGGTGGCCTCGGCGCCGACGGCCCGGGCCCAGACCTCGGCGGCCAGGCGGCCGGCCACCGGACTCACCACCGTGTCGCGCCCGCCCTGCACCACCAGCAGCGGCGGCAGCATGGCGGCGCCGTCTGCCGCCAGATCGAGCGCAGGCGCGCGCCGGCCCGCCATCGCGCCCAGCACCTGGCGCGCCGAGGTCGCGGCACCGGGCGCCACGCCCGAATGCATCATCACGGCCTGCAGTCGCTCGGGCGCGCGCATCGCGAGCCGCGCCGCCAGCCCTGCCCCGGCCGACAGCCCCGCCACGGCGATGCGCGAGGCATCGGCACCGTAGAGCAGGCAGGCCTGGTCGATGGTCGCCAGCACCAACCCCACCTCGGCATCGGCCCGCTGTTCAGAGAACCAGTTCCAGCAGCCTTCCGGATTGGCCAGCGCCGACTGCTGCGGATAGAGCACCAGGAAGCCCTCGCGCCGCGCCAGCGCATTCATGCGCGATCCGATGGCGAAGTCGCGCGCCGTCTGCCGGCAACCGTGCAGCATCACCACCAGCGGCAGCCCGCGCACCGGCCGCCCCGGCACCGGCGGCGGCACGAAGAGGTGATAGCGGCAGGCCCCACCGGCCGCGAAGGCGATGCCGGCGAGCCAGTCACCCGGCCCGGGCGGCGGCCGCGTGCTCTCCGCAGCCGCATCGCGCACCCGTTTGGCCGCCCCCTGCCCGACGCGCGCCATTGCGCCGGTGACGGCCTTCAGCTGCCGCTGGTAGGCCCGCGCGAATGTGCGGCCGAGAGAAAGGGGACGACGGGGCATGGGCGCTGCCTTGGAAAGAAGCAAAGCGCTCCATGTTTGGGCCCGCGCCGCGCGACGTCAAGCAGCCGAAGGCCCAATGCGATGTCGGCTGCGGACATGGCCGGCGCACCGCGGCGTTGCCTACCGCCAGCGCGTTCCGACGAACGAATGCTCGAGAGGCCGCGGAGCAGGCCAAGCCGAAGCATCCGCGGAACCGGCTTTGCCGGGCCGCAGGATGCGCCCCCTGCAAGGGGGAGGCGGAGCGCGAAGCGCGCAGCCTGGGGGTGAGTCAATAAATCTCCGGAACGATCATGCTCTGCGGCACGGGCTGGCGGAAGTAGTCCGGATGCCGCTCCCGGTCCGGCAGCGCGATGGGCGGGTGCTCCACCTCGCGGTAGGGCATCTGGCCCAGCAGGTGCGTGATGCAGTTCAGGCGCGCCTTCTTCTTGTCCACCGCCTGCACCACCCACCACGGCGCCTCGGGAATGTGCGTGCGCTCCAGCATCGCCTCCTTGGCCTTGGTGTAGTCCTCCCAGCGGCGGCGGCTTTCCAGGTCCATGGGGCTGAGCTTCCACTGCTTGAGCGGATCGTGGATGCGGCCGAGGAAGCGCAGATGCTGCTCCTCGTCGGTGATGGAGAACCAGTACTTGATCAGCCGGATGCCCGAGCGCACCAGCATCTTCTCGAACTCCGGGACGGTGCGGAAGAACTCCTCCAGCTCGTCGTCGGTGCAGAAGCCCATCACCTTCTCGACGCCGGCGCGGTTGTACCAGCTGCGGTCGAACAGCACCATCTCGCCGGCCGCCGGCAGGTGCGACACATAGCGCTGGAAGTACCACTGCGTGCGCTCGCGGTCATTGGGCGCCGGCAGGGCCGCCACGCGGGCCACCCGCGGATTCAGGCGCTGGGTGATGCGCTTGATCACGCCCCCCTTGCCCGCCGCGTCGCGGCCCTCGAACAGGATCACGACTTTCTGGCCGGTGTGCTGCACCCAGTCCTGCAGTTTGACCAGCTCGCCCTGCAGGCGGAAGAGCGCCTCGAAGTAGGTGCGGCGCGGCAGGCCGCCTTCCTCGTGCTGCAGCTTGCCGTCGGGGCCGACCACGCGGTCCTCCAGCTCCAGCTCGATCTCCTCGTCGTAGCCGTCGATCAGATCCTCGGCGATGCGGCGCATCAGCACGTCATGGTCGGTGGGCGTGAAGTCGGAAGTAGGCATGGCAATGCACCGGAAAGTGGGACACAAGAACGCCGCACATGCTCGTGCGACCCCATGACGCAACCATGACACCCGGGGCCCGCGCCGTCATCGGATTGACATGCCGACGTCACATCATCCCAGACCTACTTTCGCCCCCAGCGCCGTGCCCTCGCCCCTGCCGCTCCCTGCTCCGCTCGCCGCAGCCGCCCATGGCGCAGACGCCGCCGGCTTGATCTGCGGCTACCTCTTCGACGGCGAGGCGTCGTCGCCGCCGCGCCCGCTGGACCTGGACGAGGCCGCGCTGTGGCTGCAGGAGGTCGCCGATGCACGCCCCGACACCGGCGGCGTCGGCAAGGGCGAACCGGCCGGTACACCGCCCTACGCCTGGCTGCACTTCAACCTCAGCCATGCGCAGGCCCAGCGCTGGCTGGAGCGCCATGCCGGCCTGCCCGACAGCTTCTACGAGGCGCTGCGCGAGGGCACCCATTCGACCCGCATCGAGCGCGACGACGACGCCCTGGTGGCCGTCATCAACGACCTGCATTTCGACTTCGGCTTCGAGCCTTCGGACATCGCCACGCTGTGGATCGGCGTCGGCCCGCGGCTGGTGGTGACGGCCCGCACGCGGCCGTTGCGCTCGGTGGACGACCTGCGCCTGGCCGTGCGCACCGGCGAGGCGCCGCGCTCCACCACCGAGTTGCTGGAGCGGCTGATGCGCACGCAGGCGGATGTGCTGGTGGGCGTGGTGCGCACTGTCACCGGCCGCATCGATGCCATCGAGGACGCGCTGCTCGCGCGTCGTCCCGACGCCCAGCGCGCGCGCCTGGGCGAGATGCGGCGGGTGCTGGTGCGGCTTCAGCGCCTGCTGGCGCCCGAGCCGGCAGCGCTGTTCCGGCTGCTGCAGCGCCCGCCCGCCTGGATGGCCGAGGCCGATGCGCAGGGGCTGCGCGATGCGTCGGAGGAGTTCTCGGTCGTGCTGCGCGACATGCACGGCCTGCAGGAGCGGGTGAAGCTGCTGCAGGAGGAGATCGCCGCCAGCGTGCAGGAGGACAACAACCGCAGCCTGTTCGTGCTGACGGTGGTGACGGTGCTGGCCCTGCCCATCAACATCCTGGCCGGCCTGTTCGGCATGAACGTCGGGGGCATCCCGCTGGCAGAGAACCCGCACGGGTTCTGGCACCTGGTGGCCATCGTGGCCACCTTCACGGCCGTGGCGGCCTGGCTGGCGTTCAGGAAGAAGAAGTAGCGTCGGCGGACGACGCCGCCGCGGGGGCGACCGGCGTTTCCGGCGACTCGTGCACCTGCATGGAGAGGTCGAACAGCTTCGCCTTGCCCGCGTAATAGCGGTCCAGTCGCCAGTCGCGCAGCACCTCGATGGCCAGGTCGAAGCTTTTGTAGTCCAGCGCATAGAGCGAGGACAGGTCGAAGCCGCGGTCGGTCTCCAGCGCCAGGACCAGGGCCGCCAGCGTACGGGCCGCTGGATCTTCCGGCGGGCGGCGTTCGATGTAGCGGCGGGCTTCCTTGATGGCGTTCATGCGTAGGCAAAAGATGACAGACAGGCGCGGATTCTCCCCTTGCCTCCCCCTGGGAAATATGACAACTCCGAGTCAGTTCCGGGGTTGTTGAAGCGGGTCGGCGCGTTCCCGGGTGCAGCGCCCCCTGCGCGGGCATGGCGAAACCGAGTCCTTAGAATCGCACGGGTGTTCGATAACGACCTCAACGCCGACCTTCACTGCCACTCCGTGGTCTCGGACGGCACGTTGACGCCTGAAGATCTGGCCGCCCGCGCGGCGGCCAACGGGGTGCAGCTGTGGGCCCTGACGGACCACGACGAGGTCGGCGGCCTGCAGCGTGCCGCCGAAGCTGCCCGCGCCAACGGCATGCGCTTCCTCACCGGTGTCGAGATCTCCGTCACCTTCTGCAACGAGACGGTGCACATCGTGGGCCTGGGCTTCGATGCCGAGGATGCCGCGGTGCGCCAGGGCCTGTACGACACCCGCAATGGCCGTGGCCCACGCGCCCGCGAGATCGCCGACCAGCTTGCCCGGGTCGGCATCAAGGGCGCCTATGAAGGCGCGCTGCGCTTCGTCGGCAATCCCGAGCTCATCTCACGCACGCACTTCGCACGCTTCCTGGTCGAGCAGGGCCACTGCCGCGACACCTCCGAGGTGTTCCGCAAGTACCTGACCGAAGGCAAGCCCGGTTACGTGCCCCACCGCTGGGCCAACCTGGGCGACGCGATCCGATGGATCCGCGATGCCGGCGGCGTCGCGGTCATCGCGCACCCGGGCCGCTACAAGTTCACCGCCAACGAGGAATACGCCCTCTTCACCGAATTCAAGGGCCACGGCGGCCAGGGGGTGGAAGTGGTGACCGGCAGCCACACGCCGGCCGAGTACGTCGAATACGCCGACAAGGCGAAGGAGTTCGGCCTGGCCGCCTCCCGCGGCAGCGACTTCCACAGCCCCGACGAAAGCCATTGCGACCTGGGGCGTCTGCCCCTTCTCTCGCCCAGCCTGCAGCCCGTCTGGTCCCTGCTGGCGGACCGCGTGCAGTGACCGGCGCGGCCTGCGCCCCGCGGGGTGCCGTCCCCGCGAGCGACACGCTGCGCACGCTGGCCGGCATGGCCCTGCTGCTGCTGGCCGTGGGCTGCTTCGCGGTGCTCGACACCACCACCAAGGTCGCCTCGGCCACCGTGCCCGTGTTCATGGCCGTGTGGTTCCGCTATGCCTTCCAGGCTGTCGCCACCACCGCCATCCTGCTGCCCCTGCACGGCACGGCGCTGCTGCGCACGCAGCACCCGCGCTTCCAGGTGCTGCGCGGGGCGCTGTTGCTGGGCAGCAGCCTGCTGGCCTATCTGAGCCTGGGCCACATGCCCATGGCCGAATTCACCGCCATCGTGCTGGTCGTGCCGCTGGCCGTCACGCTGATGGCCGCCACGCTCCTGGGCGAGCGGGTGTCGGCCCTGCGCTGGGCGCTGGTGGCGGGCGGCTTCGTGGGCACGCTGCTGATCCTGCGCCCGGGTGGCGAGGGCTTCGGCTGGGCGGTGCTCATGCCCGTGGGGCTGGTGGTGTGCAACGCCTGGTTCCAGGTGCTGACCAGCCGCCTGGCCCGCACCGAGAAGCCGCTGACGCTGCACTTCTACACCGGCTGGGTGGGCACGCTGATCGCGGCCCTGTTCCTGCCCTTCGCCTGGCAGGCGCTGCCCGCCTGGCAGGACTGGGCGCTGCTGGCCCTCATGGGGCTGATGGGCACGGTGGGTCACTTCCTGCTGATCCTGGCCTACCAGCGCGCCCACGCGTCCACCCTCACCCCCTTTCTCTACGCCCAGATCGGCTTCGCCATGCTGGGGGGCTGGCTGGTGTTCGACCAGTTGCCCGACCGCATGTCGTTCGCGGGCATCGGCCTGATCGCCGTGTGCGGCGCCGGCGGCGCCTGGCTGACGGTGCGCGAGCGGCGCCAGCCCATCGAGCCGGTCGAGGGCTGAACTTCGACAGGAGGACAAGACCATGGCCCAGTATTTCGAGGTCCACCCCGACAACCCGCAACCGCGCCTGCTCAAGCAGGCGGCGGCCCTGCTCGCCAAGGGCGAGGTGATCGCGGTGCCCACCGACTCCAGCTATGCGCTGGCGTGCCAGCTGGACGACCGGAATGCCGTCGACAAGCTGCGCCGCATCCGCCAGATCGACGAGAAGCGGCTGCTGACCCTGCTGTGCCGCGACCTGAGCGAGCTGGCCAATTACGCCCGCGTGGACAACCGCCAGTACCGCCTGCTCAAGACCTGCACGCCCGGCCCCTACACCTTCGTGCTGGAGGCGACCAAGGAAGTCCCCCGCCGCGTGAGCCATCCGCAGCGCAAGACCATCGGCCTGCGGGTGCCCGAGCATCCGGTGCTGGCCGAGTTGCTGGCGCTGCACGGCGCGCCCCTGCTGGCCAGCACGCTCATCCCGCCCGGCGAGACCGAGCCGATGAACGACCCCCAGGAGATCCGCGACCGCTTCGAGAAGCTGGTCGGCGCCGTGATCGACGCCGGCGCCTGCACCTCCGAGCCCACCACGGTGGTCGACCTCACGCCCATGGACGCGGGCGGCGAGCCGGCGCTGATCCGGCAGGGCCGCGGCCCGCTGGGGCCGCTTGGCCTGTGAATCCGTCTGAGACAATCCCGCGGTGGAAGCCTCCAACCTCATCCAGACCGTCCTCATCTACGCCCTGCCGGTGATCTTCGCGATCACGGTGCACGAGGCGGCCCATGGCTACGTCGCCCGGCACTTCGGCGACAACACGGCGCAGATGATGGGGCGGCTCACGCTCAACCCGCTCAAGCACATCGACCCGATCGGCACCATCGCCATGCCGATCCTGCTGTATTTCGCCACCTCGGGTGCCTTCCTCTTCGGCTATGCCAAGCCGGTGCCAGTCAACTTCGGCCACCTGCGCAACCCCAAGCGCGACATGATCTGGGTGGCGCTGGCCGGACCGGCCTCCAACTTCATCCAGGCCATCCTCTGGACGCTGTTCCTGGTCGGGCTCACCGTGGCGGGCGTGCAGGAGCGCTTCTTCGTCGGCATGGCCAACGCGGGCATCCTGACCAACCTGGTCATGTGGGCCTTCAACCTGTTCCCGCTGCCGCCGCTCGACGGCGGCCGCATCCTGGCCGGCCTGCTGCCACGCGGCCGGGCACAGTACTGGCTAGCACGCATCGAGCCCTTCGGTTTCTTCATCGTCATGGGCCTGGTGGTGCTGGGCGTGGTCGGCTCGCTGTGGCTGCGGCCGCTGATGGGCCTGGGCTATGCCTTCCTGAACCTGCTGATCTCTCCCATTGCCGCGCTGCTGCGCTGACCCCCTTTTCGCCGCCGTCCGCCCCGCCATGTCCTCCGCCTCCGCTCCGACCCGCTTCCTGACCGGCATCACCACCACCGGCACGCCGCACCTGGGCAACTACGTCGGCTCGATCCGCCATTCGGTGCGCTTCAGCCAGCGCCCGGACGTGCAGAGCTACTACTTCCTGGCCGACTACCACGCGCTCATCAAGTGCGACGAGCCGGCGCGCATCCAGCGTTCCACGCTGGAGATCGCGGCCTCGTGGCTGGCCTGCGGGCTCGATCCGGAGCGCGTGACCTTCTACCGCCAGTCCGACATTCCCGAGATTCCGGAGCTGACCTGGTTCCTCAGCTGCGTGACCGGCAAGGGCGTGCTCAACCGCGCCCATGCCTACAAGGCCGCGGTGGACCGCAACACCGCCGCCGGCACCGACCCGGACTCGGACGTGAGCATCGGCCTGTTCATGTACCCGGCCCTGATGGCGGCCGACATCCTGATGTTCAACGCCCACAAGGTGCCGGTGGGCCGCGACCAGGTGCAGCACATCGAGATGGCGCGCGACATGGCGCAGCGCTTCAACCACCTCTACGGCGAGCACTTCACGCTGCCCGAGGCCGAGATCGACGACGCCGTCGCCCTGCTGCCCGGCCTGGACGGCCGCAAGATGAGCAAGAGCTACGGCAACACCATTCCCCTCTTCTCCTCGCGCGCGCAGCTGCAGAAACTGATCGCCGGCATCGTGACCGACTCGCGCGCGCCCGGCGAGCCCAAGGACACCGAGGGCTCGGCGCTGTTCCAGATCTACCAGGCCTTCGCCACCGCCGACGAGACCGACGCGCTGCGCAAGGCCTATGCCGAGGGCATCGCCTGGGGCGACGCCAAGCAGGTGCTGGTCGACCGCATCGACCAGGAGGTCGCCCCCCTGCGCGAGCGCTACGAGGCGCTGATGGCCGAGCCCCAGCGCATCGAGGACACGCTGCGCGCGGGCGGCGAGAAGGCCCGCGTGCTCTCGCGCGCGCTGACCTCGCGGCTGCGCGAGGCCGTGGGCCTGCGCAACCTGGGCCAGCTCGGCGCTGCCGCCAGCGGCACGGCGAAGGCCGCCAAGGCCGCGCGGCCCAGCTTCAAGCAGTACCGCGAGCGCGATGGCCAGTTCTACTTCAAGCTGCAGGACGCGCGCGGCACGGTGCTGCTGCAGAGCCAGGGCTTCGCATCGCCCCAGGAAGCCGGCCGCGCCATCGCGCAGTTGCAGGCGGAGGGCGAACCGGCCCTCGCAGCGCTGGCTTCCCGGCTCGCGCCGCTGGACAATGCGGCGCGCGCTGCCGTCGTGGCAGCGCTGGCCGTGCTGGCGGAAGCGGCGGCCGAATCCGCCCGAGCGTCCTGACCCGGCACGTCGCCCCCGACGGACGCCAACTCCCGGCCCCTCTCCAGACACGCACACCATGAGCATCTACGTCATCGACGACCATCCCCTGATGCGCGAGGCCATCGTGATGGTCCTTCGCCGCCTGCGGCCCTCCGAGAACGTGGTCGAACTCGACCGCCTGGACAAGCTGGCCAACGCCGTGGAGCACCACGGCCGGCCCAAGCTGTTCTGCCTCGACCTCAAGCTGCCCGACGTCACCGGCGTCTCGGGCGTGCTGACGGTCAAGGAGTCGTACCCCGACATCCCGGTGGCCGTGTACTCCGCCTCGCCCGCCGCCGACATGGAAGAGGCCTGCATCGAGGCCGGTGCCGACATCTACATCGAGAAGTCCAGCGGCTCGGCCGAGCTGACGGCGGCCCTGCGCGGCCTGCTGCTGGCCGACGACGGCGACCTGGAGCCGCCGGCGCCCACGGGCAAGCTCTCGCGTCGGCAGACGCAGTTGATCGCCATGCTGGACCAGGGCCTGTCCAACCGCGACATCGCCACCCAGCTGGAGATCAGCGAGCACACCGTCAAGGTGCACCTGTGGCGGCTGTTCCGCAGACTGGGCGTCAAGAGCCGCACGCAGGCGCTGCACCACGCGCGCAGCCACGGGCTGCTTTCGAATCTGCGCTGATTCCTCGATCCCGGCCGCGTGTTGCCGCGGCGCCTCGGATGGCACGCCATAGAATGAGAACAATTCTCATATTGGACGATCAGATCGTCCGTGGCGCATCCGAGGGCATGTCGTGGCCAGTACCGAGTTTTCGCTTCCTCCGCAAAGCATCGAGGGGTTGTATGTCGCCCATCACGGCTGGCTGAAAGGCTGGCTCCGGCGGCGTCTTGGCGATTCCTGCGTGGCAGCGGATCTGGCGCAGGACACCTTCCTGAGCATGATCACGGCGGGGATGCCCGCCCGGATCGAGGCGCCGCGCCCCTTTCTCGCCACGGTGGCACGGCGACTGATCGCCCATCGCCATCGCAGGCAGCGGCTCGAAGACGCCTACCTCGCCGTGCTGGCAACACTCCCCGGCGAACTCGCCCCCTCGCCCGAAACGCGCTACCTGGCGCTCGAAGCCCTGCGCCAGGTGGACCAGGCGCTCGACGGCCTGCCCCTACCGGTACGCGAAGCCTTCCTGCTGGCCCACCTGGAAGATCTGAGCTACGCCGACATCGCGGCGCGCCTTCGCGTCTCGACCAGTTCGGTCAAGCAATACCTGTCTCGTGCGAACCGGCACTGCCTGTTCGTGCTCGGCACCTGATCGGCCCTCCCTGTCGTGACCGAGCCGACGAGCACACTGGCCGCGGGCCGGCCGGCACCACGGGCCGGTGGCCGTGCCATCGACCCGGCCATCGCCGACCAGGCGGCCGACTGGCTGACCCTGTTCATGTCGGGCGAGGCCGGGGACGACGACCGGCAACGCTGGTCCCGGTGGCGCAGCGCGCATCCCGACCATGAGCGCGCCTGGCGGCACATCGAGGAGGTCACCGGCCGCTTCAAGGACATGGCCCCCCGCGCCGCCTACCAGGTGCTCTCGCCCTACACCGGCACGGCGACGGCGCCGAACCGCCGCGCCGCGCTGCGCGTCCTGCTGTGGGGCGGCATCGCCGGCACGGCCGGCCTGCTCGCCGCGCGCACGCCGCTCGCCCAGCGACTGGCGGCCGACTACCGCACCGGCATCGGCGAGCAGCGCACCGTCATGCTGGCCGATGGCACCGCGTTGACGCTCAACACCGACAGCGCGGTGGATGTGCGTTTCGACGCTGCACAGCGCCTGCTTCGCCTCCTGGCAGGCGAGGTGCTGGTCGTCACAGGTCATGCGCAGACGGCGACAGGCCGTGCCTGGCCGCCCCTCGTCGTCGCGACCGCGCAGGGCCGCATCCGTGCACTGGGCACCCGCTTCACCGTGCGCCAGCGGATGCAGGGCACCGACGTCGCCGTCCTCCAAAGTGCGGTCGAGATCGCGCCGGATGACCTGGCACAGCGCCCTCGTGTGCTGGAAGCCGGCCAGCGCCTGAGCTTCACCCGCAGCGCGATCGGCCCCGCAGGGCCGGCCGACGACGCCGCCCCGGCCTGGACACGCGGGCAACTGGTGGCGGACGACATGCGGCTGGACGCCTTCCTCGAAGAACTCGGCCGCTACCGCCACGGCGTCGTCCGGTGCGCGCCCGAGGTGGGGGATCTGCGGCTGTCGGGCGTGTTCCCGCTGCAGGACACCGACCGCATCCTTGCCACGCTGCCCAATGTGCTGCCCGTGCAGGTAGCGCAGCGCACCCGCTTCTGGGTGACGGTCGAAGCGCAGCCCTGACGCCGCCGCGTGGCCCGCGCGTGCGCCGCGGTGCCCGGTCTTGCCCTCCGTCGCCGCGTGGCACGGCCTGCTGCGCGCGCCGCGCAAAGTTTTTTTGCTTCGACGACTGCCCGATCCGCCGTTTCGCGGCACCTCACCAGGGAGAGCACTTCTTGTCACTTCCGAGGAAATCCCATGCGCGCCAAGCCCCTTCATCCCCTGCATCCCGGGCGTCCGTCGCGGCACCGGTCGGTCCTGCGCCCCACCTTCGCGGCGGCCTGGCTTGCGCTGGACGGCCTGGTCCTGGCCTCCCTGCCCGGGCAGGCCCGCGCCCAGGCCCTGGTGGCGCAGACCGCCGCTGCGCAGGTACGCGCCTTCGACATCCCGGCCGGTCCGCTGGCGTCAGCCCTGCACCGGCTGGCCTCGTCTGCCGACGTCCTGCTGAGCTTCACCCCGGAGCAGACACAAGGTCGGCAGACACCAGGCGTTCGCGGCACCTACACGGTGGACGCCGCGCTGCAGGCCCTGCTCGCCGGCACCGGGCTGCGCGCGGCACGGCTGGACAACGGCGCCTACGTGCTGCGCCCGCAATTGCCGCCCGCCGCCCCGGCGCAAGCAGGCCAGACCGTGGCGCCGCCTTCCACGGCCGCCCTGCCGGCCGTGACCGTCACGGCGGACGGCGACGCCGCGACCGGGCCGGTGCGCGGCTATCTCGCGCGCCGGAGCGCAGCCGGCAGCAAGACCGACACGCCCATCATCGAGACACCGCAGTCGCTGTCGGTCGTCACCGCCGAGCGCATCGAGGCCATCGGCGCCACCACCGTGCGCGACGCGCTCGGCTACACGCCCGGCATCAACATCTCGCCCTATGGGGCCGACTCGCGCTACGACTGGATCAGCATCCGCGGTTTCGATGCCTACAGCCCGGGCTTCTACCAGGACGGCCTGCCACTGCGCAACGCCAACACCTTCGCCGTCTGGAAGGTCGAGCCCTACGGCACGGAACGGATCGACGTGCTGCGTGGACCGGCGTCGGTGCTCTATGGCCAGGCCAGCCCGGGCGGCGTGGTCGACGTGGTGAGCAAGCTGCCCACAGCCTTGCCGGTGCGCGAGCTGCAGATGCAGGTGGGCAGCCACGGCCACAAGCAGATCGCCGGGGACTTCTCGGGCAAGCTCGACGCCGAGGGCCAGGTGCGCTACCGCGTCGTCGGCCTGCTGCGTGACGCGCGGATGCCGACCGGCGACAAGGACGACGACCGCACGTACCTCGCGCCGTCGCTCACATGGCGGCTGTCGGGCGACACCTCGCTCACCCTGTATGCGCAACTCATGCGCAACCGCGCCGGCGTGTACACCCGCATCCGGCCCATCGAGGGCTCGCTGGTACCCACGCCGGTGGACAGCCGCATTCCGAGCACGCTCGACATCGGCAATCGCCACTTCGACCGCTTCGACCAGGACCAGACACTGGTCGGCTACCAGTTCGAGCACAGGCTGAACGACACCTTCACCTTCCGCCAGAACCTGCGGGCGGGGCACATGAAGCTCGACTACGCCGGGCTGCAGGCGCCCCGCTTCGTCGCGACGGACCCGGAGCAGCCGCTGGACCCCGCCAACTACCGGCTGCTGAGCCGGACGCTCTTCGGCAGCCGCGAGTCGGCTCGCAGCCTGAGCCTCGACAACCAACTGCAGGCCGACCTGCGACGCGGCGACTGGCAGCACACGCTGCTGCTGGGCCTGGACCACCAGCGCAGTCGCTTCGAGGCGCGCACCTTCAGCGGCGGCAGTGCACCGCTGCTGGACATCGCGGCGCCCGTCTACCCCAACGGACCGTTCGAGATTCCCGACCCCTATGCCATCGACAGCACGCGCCTGCAGCAGACAGGCCTGTACCTGCAGGACCAGATCAAGTGGGGCGAGCGCTGGCAGCTCACGCTGGGCGGCCGATACGACCAGGCGCGCACGGAAAACTTCGACCGGCTGGGTGGTGCATCCTCGCGCGTGGCCGACCACCGGTTCACCAAGCGCGCGGGGCTGGTGTATCTGGCGCCCAACGGGCTCGCACCCTACGCGAGTTACACCGAGTCGTTCAACCCGAACCCGGCGCTCAACCCGCTGACTCGCCAGCCCTTCGAGCCCGAGACCGGGCGGCAATACGAAGCGGGGCTGCGCTACCAGCCGCCGGGCTCGCGCAGCCTCTACAGCGCGGCCATCTTCGACCTGCGGCGGCGCAACTACATCACCTTCGATCCGGACTTCGTGCCCTACCAGACCGGGGAGATCTCCACGCGTGGCCTGGAACTGGAGGCCACCACGCAGCCGATGCCGCGCATGAACCTCACCGCGGCCTACAGCTACACGCCGCGCGCCATCGTCACCGCCAGCGCCAACCCCGAACAGATCGGCAGACAGGCCCTGGCCGTACCGCGGAACCAGCTATCGGGCTGGATCGACTACCGTTTCACCAACGGCCTGAAGGTGGGCATCGGGGCGCGCCACACCGGCTCGACCTACGGCAACGGTGGGCGCACACCCGTCAAGGTGCCGGCCTATACCCTGGTCGACCTGCTGCTGGCCTACGACATCGACCGCTGGAGCCTGGCGCTTAACGTGCGCAACCTGACCAACCGGACGTACCTGAGCAATTGCGACAGCACTGCGCAGACGTGCTACTACGGCGACCAACGCCGTGTGGTCGCCACCGCCACCTACCGCTGGTGAACGAGGGCCACAGGCTCAGCCCACGGCGTCCGACATGCGGGCCTGGGCCTGGGTCTCGTCGGCGTCGGTGAGCATCACGCGGAAGACGCTGCCGCGGCCGACGCGGGAGCGCACGCTCACCGCATGGCCCAGGGCGTGCGACAGGCGCGCCACGATGGCCAGGCCGAGGCCGAAGCCGTCGGAGGTGCCGGCGTCGTGGTCGGCCACCTTGTAGAACTCCAGGAAGACGTCGCGCAGGTGCTCGCGCGGGATGCCGATGCCGGTGTCCCAGACTTCCACCCGCAGCCCTTCGCGGGTCTGCCGCGCCGCCAGCAGCACGCCGCCCTCGTGCGTGTACTTGATGGCGTTCGACAGCAGGTTGCCCAGCATGCGCCGTACCCGCACCGGGTCGGTCAACACCGTGCCGGGCACCATGTGCACCCGGAAGCGCAGGCCCTTGGCCTCGGCCACCGGGCGGTACTGCAGCTCCAGGTCGCGCAGCAGCTGCACCACGTCCACCCGCTCGATGTGCAGCCGCACCTGGCCCGAATCGATGCGCGCCAGGTCGAACAGCGAGTCGAACAGCACGTTCACCGCCTGCGTGGCGCCCGAGATCTTGGGCGCGATCTCGTGCACCAGCTCCGGCTCGTTGCGCAGCCAGTCGGCGTACAGCGACAGCGCCAGCACCGGCTGGCGCATGTCGTGCGCCGCGCTGGCCAGGAAGCGGTTCTTCATCGCCACCGCCGAGACGGCCGCCTGCCGCTGCTGGGTGAGCGAGGCGATCAGGATCTTGTTGTGGAAGAGCAGCTCGAAGCTGTTGCGTGCCGTCTCGTAGATGCGCCGGCCCGCGTGCAGCAGCAGCCACCAGTGCAGCGCCGGCAGCAGCACGAAGGGCAGCCCGAACTGCAGGCCCTCGATGCCCACCTCCGCCACGCGGATGCCCATGCACAGCAGCATGGTGATGAACAGCGAGGCCATGTAGCGCCGCAGCACCGGCGGATGCAGCGCGATGCTGACCACGGGGAAGGTGGCGGCCCCCGCCACGATGAACCAGCAGATGAACTGGTTGACCAGCGGCGTGCGCTCGAAGAACAGGTACGCCGACATGCCCCAGACGACACCGCTGGCGCCCCAGAGATGCCGGTAGCGGTGGACGAAATGCTCCTGCGCATCGGCGTCGCGGCCTTCGTAGCGCAGCCGGTAGAGGTGCTCGAAGCGCACCCGCGCGAGCGAGACGCAGACCACCAGGAACACCCAGAGCGAGGCGACCCACCAGGGCAGGTCGCGCCAGCTCAGGGCCACGATGACGGGCGTGAGCACCGCCGCCAGGATGTAGTTGCCCCGGGCGGCCCGCATGAGCGAGCGCACCAGTTCGCCGCGGACCCAGCGGTCCGCCTCATCGCCGGAAACGGGTGAAGGCGTCATTCCCACGAGCGAGGAATGGCGCCATCCGCCGAACGACGTCACCGGAGCATCCATGCGCTGCTGTTGGCCCAGAAAGAAAAAAGCCCCGTCGAGGGGCCTCGAAGGCACCGCCGGAACCGGCTTCGCCCGGCTGGTCGGTAACCTCCCGCATCGCCTCGCGGGGGTCGCGCGGCGCGGGCGCTAATGTAGCACCGCCCCAGGGCCCCGCCGGACGCCGCGGCGGCCCCGGCGCATCCCTACGCCGCCGCACCGGCATCGCCGAGGTCCTGCATCAGCGCCTCGCCCAGTTGCGCCAGGGGCAGCACCCGGCCCGCCGCACCCAGCGCGATGGCCTCGCGGGGCATGCCGAAGACGACGCAGCTGGCCTCGTCCTGCGCATAGGTCAGGGCGCCGGCGCGGCGCAGCGCCAGCAGGCCGGCGGCGCCGTCGCGGCCCATGCCGGTC
The DNA here is from genome assembly GCF_040544975.1 of Pseudacidovorax sp. 1753. NCBI lineage: Bacteria > Pseudomonadati > Pseudomonadota > Betaproteobacteria > Burkholderiales > Comamonadaceae > Pseudacidovorax > Pseudacidovorax sp. 1753. The sequence goes on from NZ_JBEPKY010000006.1 coordinate 48,112, forward strand.
ATCAGCACGCCGCAGGCGCGCCGGCCCAGCAGCCGGGCGGCGCTGTCGAAGAGCACGTCGACCGACGGCCGGTGCCGGTTGACCGGGGGCGTCGCCAGCAGCGCCGCCTCCAGCCGGCCCTGCTCATCGCGCCGGACGGCCAGATGGTGGCTGCCCGGCGCGATGAGCGCCTGCCCGGCACGCAGCGGCTCGCCGTCCCGGGCCTCGGCGACGCGCAGCGGCAGGTGGCGGTCCAGCCGGTCGGCGAAGCTGCGGGTGAAGCCGGCCGGCATGTGCTGCACCACCAGGACGGGCGGACAGTGCGGCGGCAGCTGGGCCAGGAACTGCAGCAAGGCCTCGGTGCCGCCGGTCGAGGCGCCGGCGACGATGACGCGCTCGCCCCGCCACGCCCGGCGCCCGGGCGGTGCCGCCGGGCCGGGCCCACGATCGGCGCCCGCCGCCGGGCCGTCGTCGGTGCGGGCGGTGGCCGCTGCCGGCCGCGCACGGGCCGTCTCGGCCGCGCGCGCGGCCCGCGCCTCCTGCACCGCCTGGCGCAAGGCCTGGCAAATCGCGTCGCCGTCGTCGCGCAGGCCCTGCGCCACGCCCAGGCGCGGCTTGGGCAGCACGCCGCAGGCGCCCAGCGCGCGGGCCTGCCGCGCGACCTGCACCTCGGCCTCGGTGGGCGTGGCCACGATCAGTACCGGCATCGGCGGCCCGCCGGCCAGCTCGCGCAGGAAGTCCAGCCCGTTCATGCCCGGCAGCTGGATGTCGAGCGTCAGCGCGTCGGGCGCCAGCGCCGCGATGCGCGACCGGGCCGCGGCGGCGTCGCCGGCAGTGGCCACGGCCTGCATGTCGGGCTGCGCATCGATGATGGCGCACAGCACCTGGCGCACCAGCGCCGAATCGTCCACCACCAGGATGCGCAGGCGCTCGTCCGGCATCAGTCGAAGAGCTCGATGGCGCCGGCCACCGGCGTGCGGGCCAGGCTGGCCTGGTAGGACTGCTCGCGGCACGCCACGCTGGCCGGCAGCGCCTCGTTCAGCCGCTTGACGCGGGCTTCACCGGTGCGGGGAAAGTACGCCACCTTGCGCGGGCAGGTGTCGGCCAGGTCCTGCGCCCGCACCGGGATGCGTTCGGTCGCCAGGAAGTCGAGCACGAAGCGGGCGTTGCGGTGGCCGATGTTGACCTGGTTCATGCCGGGGATCACATTGGCACCGCCGAACACCTTGGCCTCCAGCCGGTTCCGGCGGGCGCCCAGCTTGACCAGCTGGTTGATCAGCACCTCCATGGCATAGCTGCCGTAGCGCGCCGGGGCCGAATCGGCCGGCCCGGTGGCGGGGCCGGCGTCGGGCAGCATGAAGTGGTTCATGCCGCCCACGCCCCGTTCGGCATCGCGGATGCAGGCCGCCACGCATGAGCCCAGCACGGTCACGAGCACCAGGTCGTCGGCGGTGGCGTGGAACTCGCCGGGCAGCACGCGCACGCCGCGGCGGCCGAAGACGGTCTCGTAGTGCAGCGTGCCGCTGCCGGCCGGATGCAGGTCCATGCTCATCGGCGGGCTCCGTTGCGGGCGGCTGCGCGTCTCATGGCCCCGCCTTCACGCGCTCGTACACGGTCTGCGCCCGCAGCCGGAACAGGTCCGAGGCGAACAGCAGGCTTTCCGAATGGCCGACGAAGAGCAGCCCGTCGGGCTCCAGCAGGCGGGCGAGCTTGCGCAGCACCTGGTATTGCGTGGGCTTGTCGAAATAGATCATGACGTTGCGGCAGAAGATGGCGTCGAAGGGCGCCAGCGCGGGCCAGTCGGGCGCCAGCAGGTTCAGCGGCCGGAAGGCCAGCAGGGCCCGCAGCTCGGGCCGCACGCGCACCCGGCCCGCGTTGGTGCCGGTGCCACGCAGGAAGTGACGCTGCAGCTGTTCGGGCGGCAGGCGCTCGACCCGCTCCTGGTCGTAGACGCCGGCCTCGGCCGTCGCCAGCACGCGGGTGTCCAGGTCGGTCGCCAGGATCTCCAGCGGCGGGCTGGGGCTGGCCCACTCCTGCGCAGCGGCCATGGCGATGGAATACGGCTCCTCGCCGGTGGAGGCGGCGCAGCTCCACACGCGCAGCGCCCGCTGCCGCCGCAGGCCGCGCAGGTGGCGCATCAGCACCGGAAAGTGGTGCGGCTCGCGGAAGAAGGCCGTGAGGTTGGTGGTGAGCGCGTTGACGAACTGCTCCCACTCGGGCTGGGCGGCATCGCCTTCCAGCGCGTCCAGGTAGTCGCGAAAGCGCCCGATGCCGCAGCTGCGCAGCCGCCGTGACAGCCGGCTGTAGACCATCGCCTCCTTGCTCTCGGCCAGGGCGATGCCGGCACGGGCGTGGATCAGGCGGCGCACGCGCTCGAAGTCTGCCGGGCCGTAGTCGAACTCGCGCGCGGAGACGGTCGGCGCAGGCATGGCGGCGGCGGAATTGCTCACTGCGCCACGTGGGCCAGCAGCGCCTCCAGGTCCAGCAGCATGACCATGCGGTCCTGCAGCGTGGCCAGGCCGGTGATGCACGACAGGTCGACCGCGGCCATGTCGGGCCGGGGCTGCACCTGCTCGGCCGCGAGCGTGACCACCTCCGAGACGCCGTCCACCACCATGCCGATGACCTTGGCCCCGACGTTGACGATGATGACGGCGGTGAAGCGGTCGCAGTCGGCCTGCGGCAGGCCGAAGCGCAGCCGCAAGTCCACGATGGGCACGATGGCGCCGCGCAGGTTGATCACGCCGCGCACCGCCGGATCGGCCTGCGGGATGCGGGTGACCGGCTCGTAGCTGCGGATCTCCTGCACCTTGAGGATGTCGATGCCGTAGTGCTCGGTGTCGAGCCGGAAGGTGAGGATGCCGGTCTGCGCCATCTGGGCGGCGAGTTCGGCGGCGGGAATGGCGGATTCGGCAGCGCGCATGAGGAGCCTCAGGCAGGAAGGGGTTCGGTGGAAAGGAAGGCGCCCGCGCTCTCCAGCGGCGACGGCAGGCGGCCGGACGAGGCCGCCTGACGGCCCAGTCCCGCCGCATCGAGGATCAGCGCGACGCGGCCGTCGCCCATGATGGTGGCGCCCGAGATGCCCGCCACCTTGCGGTAGTTGGCCTCCAGGCTCTTGATGACGACCTGGTGCTGGCCCAGCAGCGCGTCCACGAAGAGTGCGACGCGCTGACCCTCGGTCTCCAGCACGATGAAGATGCCGTCCGCGCCGGGCGGCGTGCCGCTGGGCAGGCCCAGCACCTCGTGCAGCGCCACCACGGGCAGGTAGCGCCCACGGATGCGCAGCACGCGGCCCGCGCCGGCCACGCTGCGCACGGCGTCGCCCTCGGCCCGCAGCGATTCGACGATGAAGGCCAGCGGCACGATGAAGACCTCGCCGCCGCAGGCCACCGACAGGCCGTCGAGGATGGCCAGCGTGAGCGGCAGCCGTACCGCGATGCGCGTGCCGCGGCCCTTCTCGCTGTGGATGTCCACCCGCCCGCCCAGGGCCTGGATGTTGCGGCGGACCACGTCCATGCCCACGCCGCGGCCCGAGACGTCGGTGACCGCCGCCGCAGTGGAGAAGCCGGCCTCGAAGATCAGCGCCCACACCTGCGCGTCGGTGGGCTGCTCGGGCACGGCCATGCCGCGCTCGCGCGCCTTGGCCAGGATGCGCTGGCGGTCCAGCCCGCGGCCGTCGTCGGCCACCTCGATCACGATGCTGCCGCCTTCGTGGCGGGCGCTCAGCGCGATCGCGCCCGCGGCCGGCTTGCCGGCCGCCACGCGCTCGGCGGGCAGTTCCAGACCATGGTCCAGGCTGTTGCGCACCAGGTGCGTGAGCGGGTCGACGATGCGCTCGATCAGGCCCTTGTCCAGCTCGGTGCCCTCGCCTTCGAGGCGGATCTCCACCTCCTTGCCCAGGCGCTGCGCCAGGTCGCGCGCCAGGCGCGGAAAGCGGCTGAACACGGCCGAGATCGGCATCATGCGGACGGCCATGGCGGCCTCCTGCAGGCTGCGGGTGTTGCGGTCCAGCAGGTCCAGGCCGCTGCGCAGCCGCTCGATCTGCTGCGGCGTCTCGCTCTGCGCATGCTGGGCCAGCATGGACTGGATGATCACCAGCTCGCCCACCAGGTTGATGATCTGGTCGACCTTGTCGACGCTCACGCGGATGGAGCTGGATTCGTGGCCGGCATGCGCCGCGCCTGGCCCGGCCGAGGGCGCAGGCAGGCCGGCGGACGCGGACGCAGCGGGCGGCTCGGCCATGGCAGACGACGCAGGCACGGCACCGGCACCGACGCCAGCGACCGCGCCAACACCCGCGCCCGTCACCGGCCCGGCCTCGGCCAATGGCTCGGGCATGTCCTCGAAGAAGCCGAAGGCCACGCCCTCGCCGGCCAGGGGGCCGGCGGCTTCAGTCGCTTCGTTCGCTTCGGCAGCGGCAACCACGGGCGCGGGCAGCGCGGCGGAAGGCGGCATCGCCAGTGGCGCCTCGGCCGGGAGGGCCGGCCAGGCCGCCGGCGCGGGCACCGCCACCGGACCGGCGAGCGCCGACAGTTGGGCCCGCGCCGCCTCCACCTGGGACGCGGGCACCGCCGCATGGCCCTCGAAGGCGGCGATCTGCGCCCGCATCACATCGGTCGCCACCAGCAGCGCATCGACGATGTCGGCGCTGAGCGCCAGCCGCTGGTCGCGCAGCCGGTCCAGCAGCGACTCCGCCACATGTGCGAGCCCGGCGACCTCGTCGAGGCCGAAGGTGGCGGCCCCGCCCTTGATGGAATGCGCCGCCCGGAACAGCGCGTTCAGCATCTCGCCGTCCACCCGGTTGGGGCTGAGGGCGAGCAGCAGCGACTCCATCGCGTCCAGGTGCTCGCGGGCCTCCTCCACGAAGATGCCGACGAATTCGCTGAGATCCACTTTCATGGCCGCGCTCCTGCAGTGCCGCTCACGCCAGCACCTTGCCGATCACCGCGATCAGCGTCTTCGGGTCGAAGGGCTTGACCATCCAGCCCGTCAGGCCTGCCGCGCGGCCGGCGGCCTTCATCTCGACGCTGGACTCGGTGGTCAGCATCAGGATCGGCGTGCGCGCATGCTGCGCCTGCCCACGCAGACGGCGGGTGAAGGTCAGGCCGTCCACATGCGGCATGTTCTGGTCGGTGACGATGGCGTCCACGTGCACGCCGCCGGCCAGCTTGTCCAGCGCCTCGGCACCGTCGGCGGCCTCGACCACGGCGTAGCCGCCCATGCGCAGCGTCATCGCCACCATCTGGCGGATCGAGGGGGAATCGTCCACGGTCATGACGGTCTTGTTCATGGCTTGCTTCTCCCCGCGCGTCAGAAGGATTCCCAGCCCGCTTCGGCCCCGGCACCGGCCAGCACGGGCGCGGGGGCCGACAGACGCCGCGGTGCCGGCCTGGCGCGCCCGGCCGGGCCGGTGGCGGCCACGGCGGCCGTCGCGCCGCGGGGCTTGCGCGCGGGCGGCGCCGCGGCCACCGTGGCATCGGCACCCAGGCGGAAGACCGCCACGCTGCGCACCAGGTGCTCGGCCTGCTCCTTGAGCACGGCGGCGGCGGCCGACAGTTCCTCCACCACCGCGGCGTTCTGCTGCGTGGCCTGGTCCATCTGCACCACCGCCTGGCCCACCTGGGCCACGCCCAGGCTCTGCTCGCGGCTGGCGGCGCTGATCTCGCCGGCCACCTGGGCCACGCCGCGGATCGCGCCCACCACCTGCTCCATGGTGCTGCCGGCCTGGTCGGCCAGGTCCGAGCCGTGGGCCACGGTCTCCACGCTGGCGGTGATGAGCGACTTGATCTCCTTGGCCGCCTCGGCGCTGCGCTGGGCCAGCGCCCGCACCTCGCTGGCCACCACCGCGAAGCCGCGGCCCTGCTCGCCGGCGCGTGCGGCCTCCACGGCCGCGTTGAGCGCCAGGATGTTGGTCTGGAAGGCGATGCCGTCGATCACGCCGATGATCTCGGAGATGCGGCCCGCGCTGTCGGCGATGCCGCGCATGGTCTGCACCACCTGCGCCACCACGGTGCCGCCCTCGGCCGCCACCTGCGAGGCGCGCGTGGCCAGCTCGCTGGCCTTCTGCGCATGCTCGGAGTTGTGGCGCACGGTGGTGTTGAGCTGCTCCATCGAGGCGGCCGTCTCCTCCAGCGCCGAGGCCTGCTGCTCGGTGCGGGCCGACAGGTCGCTGCTGCCCGCCGCGATCTCGCGGCTGGCCGAGGCCAGGCCGTCGGCATTGCGGCGCACTTCGCTGACCACCGAGGCCAGCTTGCCGCGCATGGCCTCCAGGCTGTGCAGCAGGCGGGCCGTCTCGTCGCGGCCCTCGGCATGGACGCGCGCGGTCAGGTCCCCCGCCGCCACCGATTCGGCCACGCCCGAGGCGCCGGCGATGGGCCGGGTGATCGAGCGCGTGACCAGCACCGAGCACAGCCCGCCCAGCAGCACCGCCGCCAGGCCACCGATCACGATCATCCATTCGCCGCTGCGCAGCGTGTCGATCGTGTGCTGGCGATGGCGGTTGCCGTCGGCCCGGATGTCCTCGCTCACGCGCTCCAGGGCCGCCAGGTAGGCATCGCCGTGCGCGACGAGCGCCTGTTCCTCCTCGGCCGTCATGGCACGGCCGGCGGAATGGGCGGCGAAGAGTTCCTCGCGCAGCCGGGTGTAGGCCGCGCGGTCGGCCACCACGCGCGCGATGTGCCGGCGGCCGTCGTCGTCGGTGGCCGAGTCGGCCACGCGCCGGGCCATCTCGCCGATGCGCTGCGACGTGGCCTGGGTCTCGCGCGAGAGGGCCTGCACATAGGCGCCGTCGCGGCTGTGCAGCAGGCCCAGGGACCGCACCATGTTCAGCCGGATGTCGGCCGCCCACTGCTGGGCCAGCACCTCGCGCTCGTGGACGACGTTGGCCTGGTAGTCCAGCGCCTCGCGCAGCGTCCGCAGCCGCGAGACGCCCAGGGCCGCCACCAGGCCGGCGACGATCAGCACGAGAAGGAAGGCCGCCGCGAGCCGGCTGCCGGTCTTGAAGCTGTTCAGGCGCATGAGGACGCTTTCGGGTCAGAAGAATTCATGGGTGCCCGCGCCGGGGGCGCCAGGCGTGGGGCAGGCGGTGCCGTGCGCATCGCCCCAGGCGGCCGCGGGCGGCCAGGCCGGCAATCGCCGCGCCGCGCCGGTCGAGGCGGTGTCGGCGGCGGCATGGCGCAGGGCACCGGCCAGCTGCGACTGCCGCCGCTGGGCGGCCTGCAGCAGCTGGCCCAGCGTGTCTTCGGCCTGCAGGGCCACCATCACCTGCCGCAGGGCCGTGCGGACCGCGACGTCCGAATCGGTCTGCGCGCCGGCCACCTGCACGAAGCCGGCGCGCAGGTCGCCCATGGCCTGCGCCAGCATGGCGCCGGCCAGCGCCAGCTCCCGGGCGCCCGCCTCGAGTTGCGCCGCCAGGCTGCGGCTGTCGACGGGCAGTGGCGCGTTCATGCGGCGCCCCACAGGCCCAGCAGCCCCTCGGCGTAGCCGTCCACCTCGACCTTGAACACGGCCCGGCGCAGGCGCGCGGTGGCGGGCGGCAGCAGGGCGGCGACGGCGGGCTCGCCGAAGGCGGTCTGCAGCAGGGTCAGGCGGCCGGCGTCGTCGCGCACGATCAGCCGTGCCCCCACGTTGAGCACCTCGGCGAAGTTCTCGCGCAGCGTGTCGTCCAGGACGCCGGCGCGCACCCGGTCGTCGGCGGCGTCGGCCGGCACCAGCGACAGCGCGGCCGCCAGGTGCGCGGCCAGCGGCAGGTCGGCCGCGAGCCAGGCCAGCGGCGCGCGGTCGCCGCCGTGGTAGCTGCCGGCGGCCGCGAAACGGCAGCGGGTGGCGGCCGGCTGCATCGACGCCTCCACGGCGCGCCGCAGCAGCAGGCCGAGCGAGCGCTCCACCTGGGCCGCCGTGGGCAGGGACAGCATCATGGCGGCCGCCGTCATTCGAGCAGGTCCACCAGCGCCACGCGGAAGTCCTCGGCGCTGAAGGGCTTGCCGATGAGGAAGGCCGCCCCGGCATCGAAGGCCTGCTGCTGCATCTCGGCGCTGACCTCGGTGGTGACGAAGCCGAAGGGCGTCGTCGACGCCTCGGCGCGCAGGGCATGGAGCAGCTCGATGCCGGTCATCGCGGGCATGTTCCAGTCCGAGATGATCAGTTCGGGCGACTCGGCATGGGCGGCCGCCAGCGCCTGCTGGCCGTCGGCGGCCTCGACGATGTGGTGGCCGCGGAAGCCGGCCTCGCGCAGCATGTGGGCGATGACCTGCCGCATGGCGCGGCTGTCGTCGGCGATCAGGATCTTCATGGCGACTCCTTGGATGAGGCCTCAGGCATGGGCCAGGCGGGAGGCCGGGGGCAGGTCGTCGGCGAAGGCGCCGGCGCCCTCCTCGCCGGCGTCGTCGAAGGCGCCGGCGTGGGCGGCGGGGGCCGTCCGGCCGCCCGCACCGGCGCCGCGGAACACGCTCACCGCCTGGCCCAGGTGCTGGGCCTTCTCCTCCAACGCGGCGGAGGCGGCGGCCACCTCCTCCACCAGCGCGGCGTTCTGCTGCGTCACCTGGTCGAGCTGGATCACCGTCTGGTTGATCTGCTGGATGCCGGCGGTCTGCTCGGCGCTGGCCGCGGCGATTTCGCCGATGAAGTCGGTGACGCGCTTGACGCTGTCGACCACCTCGCCCATGGTGCTGCCGGCCTCGCCCACCAGGCGCGTGCCGGCGTCCACCTTGGCCACGGCGTCGTCGATCAGCGCCTTGATCTCGCGCGCGGCCTGGGCCGAGCGCTGCGCCAGCTGGCGCACCTCGGCCGCCACCACCGCGAAGCCGCGGCCCTGTTCGCCGGCGCGGGCGGCCTCCACCGCGGCGTTGAGCGCCAGGATGTTGGTCTGGAAGGCGATGCCGTCGATCACGTCGATGATCTCCACCACCCGCTTGGACGAGCCGTGGATCGAGGCCATGGTCTGCACCACCTGCGCCACCACGCCGCCGCCCCGGGCCGCCACCTGCGAGGCAGAGACCGCCAGCTCGTTGGCCTGGCGCGCGTTCTCGGCGTTCTGGCCCACGGTGCTGGTGAGCTCCTCCATCGACGCGGCCGCCTCCTCCAGCGCGCTGGCCTGCTCCTCGGTGCGCGAGGACAGGTTCAGGTTGCCCTGCGCGATCTCGGTCGAGGCCGTGCTCACGCCTGCCACGCCGCTGCCCACGTCGGCGATGACGGCGACGAAGTTGGCGCTCATCTGGTTGAGGGCGCTGACCAGCGCCCGCGTCTCGTCGCCGCGGCGCAACACGAAGCGGCGCGGGTCGGCGCTGGCGATGGCGCGGGCGGTGCGCACTGCGGCATCCAGCGGGCCGAGCACGGTGCGCTCCAGCATCAGGCCCAGCACCGTCCAGGCCAGGGCCGAGGCGGCGGACAGGCCGGCGAGCAGGCCGGTCGCCGATCCGGCCGCGCCGCTCCAGGCCAGCCACGCACCCACTGCGGCGCTGGCCGCCGCCAGCGTGCCCGTGGCCCAGGCCATGCGCCGGCGCAGCGGCAGGCGGCGCAGTGCGGCCATGGGATCGGCCCAGACCGGGCCGACCGGCTCGCCCTGGCGCACGCGCAGCCGGCTGCCGCCCTTGCGCAGGCGCTCGTAGAGCTGCTCGGCGGCGCGCACATCCTCGGGCGAGGGCCTGTTGCGCACCGACATGTAGCCCTCGATGCGGCCATCGGCGCAGATGGGGCTGGCGTTGGCCCGCACCCAGTAGAAGTCGCCGTTCTTGCAGCGGTTCTTGACGATGCCGGTCCACGGCAGGCCCTGCGCCAGCGTGGCCCACATGTCGGCGAAGACCTCCGGCGGCATGTCGGGGTGGCGAATGATGTTGTGCGCCCGGCCCAGCAGCTCCGATTCGGCGAAGCCGCTGATGTCCACGAAGGTGCCGTTCACGTAGGTGATGCGGCCCTTGAGGTCGGTGCGCGAGACCATGAAGCCGTTGGCCGGCAACTGGCGCTCCTGGGTGGTGATCGGCAGGTTGATCCGCATCGCTGTTCCTTGGCTGTCCGGCGCTGCCCGGGCAGATCCGGACAGGTCGTGGAAACAGATTGGAGCTAACAATACGTGACAAATCGTTTCTTCTCTGTGTCTTTTGTCGCCCGGGAAAGGCAGGCCGCCGTTTCTTGATTTGCGTCAATTCCATGTCCCAAATGAGCTCGCAGCATGGGGAGAACGCCCATGGCAGCGACCGGCATGCGCCCGCGGAGCCCCTGCGCCGCGGTCGGATGTTCAGATTCAGGACAGAACGGCTTGTTACCTTTTGCCTGACCCTGTGTCACCTGCCGGTCACGCACAGCGGCACAACCACGAGACAAGCCGGACACCTTTCTCCATGCCTTCCAACCCTTATCCGACCTTTCACGTCCTCGTCGTCGGCGCCGACGGGGCCGCGCGCGCCGCCCTGTGCGCCCGGCTCGGGCGCACAGGCCACCGCGTGCGCCCCGTGGCCGGGGTGGGCGAGGCCGTCGCCTGGCTGGGCTCGGGCATTCCCACGGACGTGCTGCTGTGGCTGCCGGGCCCGGGCGAGTGGGAGCCCGAACGGGCCTGTGCCCGCCTGCGTGCCGGGGACCCGTGGCTGCCCATCGTGTCGCTGCTGGAGGCGCCGGACGAGGCGCGCGCCATCGAGGCCTTCGCGGCCGGCATGGACGACTGCCTGCATCTCGGGCTGAGCGACGCCCTGCTGGAGGCCCGGCTGGCACGCCAGGCCCAGCGCTCGGCCCTGCTGGCCGACTGGCGGCGCCAGCTGCAGCGCCAGCGCGGCATCCAGGACAACATCGCCGACGCCGTCGTCACCGTGGACGCGCAGGCGATGGTGGTGGACGCCAACCGCGCCGCGCTGCGCCACTTCGGCGAGGCCGGCGCGCGCAGCCTGGCCGGCCAGCCACTGGAGGCCGTCATCGGCGCGGCGCCCGGCCAGCTCGCCACCGGCGAGCGCCTGTGGCTGCGCACGGCCGACGGCAACGGCTTCTGGGCCCAGGCCAGCGCCAGCCGCTGGTGCGAGGGCGGCGCCGTGCGCACGACCTGGGTGCTGCGCGACCTGACCGAGGCGCTGCGCAACGAGCGCATGCGCGACGAATTCCTGGCCAGCGTCAGCCACGAGCTGCGCACGCCGCTGACCTCCATCCTCGGCGCCGTCGGCCTGCTGGCCTCGGGTGTGGCCGGCCGGCTGCCGCCGACCGCACAGCCCCTGGTGGCCGCCGCGCAGCGCAACGGCGAGCGCCTGGGCAAGCTGATCGACGACGTGCTGGACCTGGCCAAGCTCGAAGGCGACCGCATGACCCTGCATTGCCAGTCGCAGGCGCTGGCCCCGCTGGCCGGCGAGGCCGTGAGCGCCGCGCAGGCCTATGCGGCGCGTGCCGGCGTGCAGCTGCGGCTGCGCTGCCCGGCCACCACGCCGGTCACGGGCCGCGGCGCCAGCGTGGATGCCGACCGCCTGCTGCAGGTGCTGGCCAACCTGATCTCCAACGCCATCAAGCATTCGGCGCCCGGCCAGACGGTGCTCATCGAGCTCAGCGACACCGGCGACGGCCAGCGCATCGCCGTCACCGACCAGGGCCGCGGCGTGCCGGCGGCGTTCCGCTCCCGCCTGTTCGAGAAGTTCGCCCAGGCCGAGGGCGGCGACCAGCGCGGGCCCGGCGGCACCGGCCTGGGCCTGCACCTGGCGCGGCTGCTGGTACAGCGCATGGGTGGACGCATCGGCTACGCGCCCGGCGCCGGCGAGGTCGGCTCCACCTTCGACGTCTGGTTCCCGGCCGAACCGGCCCCGCAGCCGGCCCGCGCGAGGGCGGTGCCATGAGCGTTCACCCGGCTGTTCCGAAGAGTGCCTGCACCGCAGGCGAAGCCGACGGTGTTCGGATCGACGCCCCCCTCGACGGCGACGACGCGCTGCGACGCGTGATGTGCGTGGAGGACGACGACGACATCCGCTACATCCTCGACTTCAGCCTGCGCGAGATCGGCGGCTACGAGGTCTGCGCGGTGGGCAGCGGTGCCGAGGCGCTGCAGGCCGCCCCCCGCTTCCGGCCCGACCTGGTGCTGCTGGACGTCATGATGCCGCAGCTGTCCGGCCCCCAGACCCTGCAGCAGCTGCGGCAGCTGCCCGGCATGGAAGGCGTGCCGGTGGTCTTCCTCACTGCCAAGGCGATGCCCGAACAGCTGGAGGAGCTGCTGCGCCACGGTGCCACCGGTGTGATCGTCAAGCCCTTCGACCCCGTGCGCCTGCCGCAGGACATCCGCATGTACTGGGAGCACGGCCGTGGGCCCCGGGGCTGACCGCGGCGGGCCCGCCTACGCGGCGCTGCGCCGCCGCTTCCTCGATGGCCTGCCCCAGCGCCGGGCGGCCATCCTGGAGGCCGCCGATGCCCAGGGCCGCCAGCAGGCGCTGCACCGCCTGGCCGGTGCCGCCGGCAGCTACGGCTTCGCCGCGCTGGGCGAGCTGGCGCGCCATGCCGAAGGGCAGACCGACCCGGCCGGCATCCGCCAGGCCCTCGATGCACTGGAGGCCGCCCTCGACGGCCTGATCGCCCCCGCCCGCGACGGAGACACGCCACCATGGAAATCAGCAGCCACCCCGCCGGACACGACATCGTCGTGATCGCCCTGCGCGAGGCCAACCTCGACGCCAGCAACGTGCGCGAGTTCAAGGAGACCATGCAGGCCCTGGTCGGCCCCACGGCGACGCGGGTGGTGTTCGACCTGCAGGGCGTGAAGTTCATCGACAGCTCGGGCCTGGGCGCGCTGATCTCCTGCCTGCGGCAGCTCAATGCCCGGCGTGGCGACCTGCGGCTGTGCAACCTCACGCCCACGGTGCAGGCGCTGCTGGCACTGATGCGCATGAACCGCGTGTTCCAGATCTTCCCGGACCGGCAGGATGCCGTCGCCTCCTTCGACTGAGGCGGGCCAGGACGCCGGCGCCGCGCCCGATGCCGCGCTGGAGCGGGCGCTGCGCCGGCGCGAGCAGCAGTTGCGCTGGGTGGGCCTGCTGGTGGCCGTCGCGGTGCTGCTGACGCTGGCCACCCGGCTTGGGCTGGGCTGGAAAAATCTGCGCGACGAAGCGCGGGAACATGCCCGGCTGCATGCCGCGGCGCTCGCCAGCCTGGTGGACGCCAGCCTGGACCGGGCGGAAGCGGCCACGCGGGCCCTGGCAGCGGCCATGCCGGCCGGCCCGTTGCCGGCCGCGCCCGGGGCGGCCGCGCTGCCTGCCACCGCCGGGGAAGGCCTGCGGCCACCATGGGACCACGAACTGCTGGCGGTGCTCGCGCTCGACGAGCGCGGCGCAGGCCTGACGCAGGGCGGGGCGACACTGCTGCCGCCGCCCGCCAGTCTGGGGCTACCGGCCACGGCCTCCGCCTGCGACCCGTGCGTCGGCCGGCGGTTGTCCGCGGCCGCACTGCCCCCCGCCCTCGCGCAACGTGCGCCGGGCGGGGTCGTGCCGGTGCTGCGCTCCCTGCCGGGCCAGCGAGGCTGGGCCGTGGCCCTCCTGCAGGCCGACGGCCTGGACCGGCTGACCGAGGCGCTCGCCCAGGAGCGTGGGGGTTGGGCCGTGCTGGTCGGCCGCAGCGGCGAGGTGCTGACGGCCAGCGCGCGCGCGCCCTGGCAGGCCGGCACGCAGGCCGGTGCCGTGGCCGCCGGCGACCTGGCCGCCGAGCAATGGCTGCCGCAGCGGCCCCTGAAGGTTCTGGTCGTCCAGCCCCGACAGCCGCTGCTGCAGTACCTGCTGCGCCAGATCCGCCCCGGCGTGGCCCTGACCCTGTTCACACTCGCCATCGTGCTGCTGGCGCTGCGCGCGCTGCGCCGCAGCATCGCCAGCCAGCGCACGGCGCGCGCCACCCTGGCGCGCCTGCATGCGCAGGGCGAGCAGCGCGCCCAGCGCTGGCGCCGCGCGCTGGCGGCGTCGGGCGACGCGCTGTGGGAATGGCGGCTGCCCGACGGCCGGGTCGACCTGAGCGAGCGCTGGGCCGCCATGCGCGGCGAGCCGCCGGCCGAATGCCGCTACGACAGCGCCGCCTGGCTGGCCCTGCTGCATCCCGAGGACCGGCACACACTGGCGGACCGGCTCGCCCGCCATCTGCGCCGGGAGCTCGCCAGCCTGCACTGCGAGGCCCGCGTGCGCTGCGCCGACGGCCGCTGGAAGTGGATGCTGCTGCGCGGCGTGGCCCTGCCCGTGACGCGCGGCGGCCAGGAGGCCATGCATGTGCTGGGCTTCGTCACCGACATCGCCGACCAGCGCGCCAACGAGGCGGCCCTGAGCACCGCCCAGGCCCGGCACCAGGCCGTGCTCGACAGCGCACTCGACGCCGTCGTCACCGCCGACGCCCGCGGCAAGGTGGTCGACTTCAACCCCGCGGCCGAACGCATGTTCGGCCTGCCGCGCGAGCAGGCGCTGCACCGCCCCATCCACCGCCTGCTGGCACCCGGCGAGGCCCGGCGCGCCATGCGCCAGCGGGCGATGCACGCCCTGCGCGGCGCCGGCGTGGGCATGCATGGGGGCGGCCGCATCGACGTGATGGCGCTGCGGGCCAACGGCGAGCACTTCCCGGTGGAGGCCACGGTGGTGGCGGTGCGCGCCGGCGCGCAGACGCTGTTCACCGCCACCATGCGCGACATCTCGGAGCAGCGCCGCGTGGAGCGCGCCCTGCGCGACAGCGAGGTGCGCGCCCGCGCCACCTTCGAGCAGGCGGCCGTGGGCATCTTCCTGCTGGACGAGCGGCAGCAGCAGCTGGTGCGCGTCAACCAGACGCTGTGCCGCCTGCTCGGCCGCGACGCCGCCGCGCTGCTGGGCCTGCCGCTGCAGCACCTGCTGCATCCGCTGGACGCACCCGCCGTGATGGAAGGCACCGAACGGCTGTTCGACGGCGCCGGTTCCAGCCTGCGGCTGGAGGCGCGGCTGGTGCGCGCCACGGGTCGGCCGCTGTGGGTGCGGCTCACGGCTTCGCTGGCGCACGACGACCGCGGCCGCGTGCTCTACCTGATCGGCATCGTCGAGGACATCGAGGAACAGCGCCAGCACCGCGAGGACCTGCGCGCCGCGCGCCAGCTGGAGGTGATGATCAGCGCCCGCATCCAGGCCTCGCTGCTGGTGGCCGCGCCCGCCGTGGACCTGCCGGGCCTGTGGCTGAGCAGCTTCAACCATGCCTCGCAGGACATCGACGGCGACTTCTTCGAGGTGATGCGCCCGGGCCCGCGCTGCGTGGACCTGATCGCCGGCGACGTGATGGGCAAGGGCGTCAATGCCGCGCTGCTGGGCGCGGCCGTGAAGATGCAGTTCAGCCGCTCGCTCGTGGAACTGATGATGCAGCCCGCCGCCCGCGACGCCACGCCCGAGCCGGCCGACATCCTCAACGCCGTGCACGCGGCCATGACACCGCACCTGCAGGCGCTGGAGACCTTCGTCACCCTGGCCTACGTGCGCATCGACCTGGCGCGCGGCCTGCTCACCTGGTGCGGCTGCGGCCATGAGGAGGTGATGCACATCGGCCCGGGCGGCGCCGTGGCGCTGCTGCGCAACCAGCATCCGCCACTGGGCGTGCTGGCCGACACCCGCTTCACGCAGGAAAGCCGGCCCGTGGGCCCGGGCGACGCCCTGCTGCTGCATTCCGACGGTCTGTGCGACGCCCGCCTGGCTGACGGCGAGCGCGTGGGCGTGCAGCAGGTGCATGCCGCCTTCCGCCGGCTGGCCCAGCACCATGCCACGCCGGCCGCCATGCTGCACCGCATGCGCCAGCAGTTGCTGGCCGGCACCATGCTGACCGACGACGTGACGCTGGCCACGGTGCGGGTGTTCGACCCGCAGCAGCCTGTGCAGCGCCTCGAACTGCCCGCCGAGCCGGGGGCCATCGGCGCCCTGCGGGCCCTGGTGGACCGCGGCCTGGCCGAGGCCGGCCAGACCTCGCCGGCCAGTGGCCTGTTCACCGTGGCGGTGGTGGAGGCCTTCACCAACATCGTGCGCCACACGCGCGGGCGGCTGCCGCAGGCGCCGGTGGAGGCGCTGCTGCGGCGGCCGCCCGACGCGCTGGAGGTGTCGCTGATCCACATCGGCGAGCCCTACGTGCCGCCCGAGGACGAGCTGCCGACCAACTTCGACGAGTACCCCGAAGGCGGCTTCGGCCTGACCATCATCCGCAAGGCCTGCGACCAGGTCGACTACCTGCACCACGACGGCGTGAGCACCGTGCGGCTCACCCGCTGGCTGGACGAGGCCGCTCCTGGCGGGAGTTTGCAGTCCCGTCACGATCTGGCCGCCCCCTCGGCCGTCCAATCCCAGGACCGCCCCCAACCCCACTCCCAGCCCGCATGAACATCGCCCTCCTGGAAGACGACCCCGATCAGCGGGACCTGGCCACCCTGTGGCTCAGCCACGGCGGCCATCAGGTGACCAGCTTCGGCAGCACCGGCGAGCTGATCCGCGAGCTGGGCTCGCGCCGCTACGACCTGCTGGTGCTGGACTGGACGCTGCCCGACGGCACCGGCGGCGACGTGCTGACCTGGCTGCGCAACCGCCCGGGCGTGCAGCCGCCGGCCATCGTGCTGACCTCGCGCGACGAGGAGGCGCACGTGGTCGAAGGCCTGAACAGCGGCGCCGACGACTACCTCGTCAAGCCCGCGCGCCCGGCGGAACTGCTGGCCCGCATCAGCGCCCTGAGCCGCCGCGCACGCACGCGCGGCCCCCAGGTGCTGGAGCTGAACGGCTACCGCGTTGACCTGGTGCAGCACCGCATCGCCGTCGACGGCACGGCGGTCGACCTGACGCAGAAGGAATTCGACCTGGCCGTCTACCTCTTCCAGAACCCGGGCGTGCTGCTGTCGCGCGAACACCTGCTCAACCGCGTCTGGGGCAGGACGGCGGACGTGACCACCCGCACGGTGGACACCCACATCAGCCGCCTGCGCCGCAAGCTGCGGCTGGACGGCCAGGGCCCGCTGCGCCTCACGCCGGTGTACGGCCAGGGCTACCGGCTGGACGCGGTCGAGCCGGCCGGCGCCGAGGTGGACACCGGCGCGGACCCGCAAGCTGGAACGGCCCTGCACACGCCCGCATGCGTCGCCGAACCGGCGGCCGGGCAGCCGGCCGCCTGTACAGACGCCGGCCCGGCCCCCGGCGCCGACGAAGCCGCCGGGTGGGACACCACCGCCGCCGCGGGCATCGACTGCTGCCCGGGCGTGCTCGCCCAGGGTGGCCCCGCCGAGCCCCGCGAAGTGCTGGACCACCTGGCGCGCGCCGCGCGCTTCCGCGATGGCGAGACGGCCTCGCACATGGTGCGGGTGGGCTTCCTGGCCTGGGCCCTGGCCCTGGCGGCCGGCTGCAGCCCCGAAGCCGCACTGCTGCTGCGGCAGGCCGCGCCCATGCACGACGTCGGCAAGATCGGCGTGGCCGATGCGCTGCTCAAGCACCCGGGGCGCTTCTCGTCGGACCAGCACCGGCAGATGGAGGCCCACACCGTCATGGGCGCCGAGATCCTCGGCGGCTCCGACCTGCCGCTGCTGCGCCTGGCCGCCGAGATCGCCCTGACCCACCACGAGCGCTGGGACGGCGGCGGCTACCCGCGCGGCCTGCGGGGCGACGCCATTCCGCTGCCGGGGCGCATCACGGCCCTGGTCGACTTCTTCGATGCGATGGTGAGCGAGCGCCGCTACCGCGCGCGCATGAAGCCCGACGAGGTGCTGCGCCTGCTGCATGCGCAGAGCGGCGCGGCCTTCGACCCCAAGCTGGTGTCGATCTTCATCCGCCACGGCGAGCGCATGGCACGGGTGTGCGAGCAGGTGATGGAGCGCGGCCTGGGCTTCGGCGCGCTGAGCGACCCGCATTCGCTGGACTTCGCGGCGCTGCCAGTCGGCGCTTGAGGCGCCGGGCGGCCGCGCTCCCGAGCGACCGGCCCGCCCCGGCCGATCGCGTTGCACGGGCGCAGCGCGCGCCATGGCGGATGGCAGGCGCAATCCGTGTGGGCCAACAGCGCAAAAGAGGTATCGGCTGACAACGACGGCTGTCACCTTTTCCTACACTTTTGGACGCTCCCGCATCCCCATCCCTACAAGGGAGCATTCAACGAGGGCCTCCCCATGAACCCGGAAACCGCGGCCCTTGTCCGTGCTCTGAACGACGATGCCACCGCCGTGGTCGAGGAATGGATGCGCGAGCTCCAGGCCACCACGCAGGGCGGCCTGCATGCCAGCGCCAAGGCCGAGGCCACGGCCGTCGCCGATGGCCTGCGCAGCGCCCTCGAAGCCGGGGGCGATGCGCAGTCGCTCCAGGGCCCGGCCTGGCAGGCGCTGCGGCGCACGCTGGAGCAACTGTCGGCCAGCCGCGCCGCCAAGGGCGATTCGGCCGGCGCCACCAGCGTCTTCGTTCTGGGGCTCAAGAAGCCCCTCTTCGGCCGCCTGCAGCAGGCCTTCGCGCAGGACCCGGCCGCCATGGGCAGCGCCCTGTGGACGCTCTCCGCCCTGGTCGACCGCCTGGCGCAGCACACGGCCGACACCTTCCAGCAGTCGCGCGAGGACGTCATCCGCCGCCAGCAGGAGGACCTGCTCGAACTCTCCACCCCGGTGGTCAAGCTCTGGGACGGGGTGCTGGCCGTGCCGATGATCGGCACGCTGGACAGCAACCGCACCCAGGTCGTCATGGAGACGCTGCTGCAGACGGTGGTGGACACCGGCTCGGCGCTGGCCATCATCGACATCACCGGCGTGCCGACGGTGGACACGCTGGTGGCCCGCCACCTGCTCAAGACCGTCACGGCCATCCGCCTGATGGGCGCCGACTGCATCATCAGCGGCATCCGCCCGCAGATCGCGCAGACCATCGTGCACCTGGGCATCGACCTGCAGGGCATCGTCACCAAGGCCACGCTGGCCGACGCACTGGCGCAGGCCCTCAAGACCAACGGCTGGCGCATCAGCCGCGAGGCCTGAACCCCATGGACCGCATCCCGATCCTGCGCATGGGCCAGACCCTGCTGGTCACCATCCAGATCGACCTGCAGGACCAGACCGCCATGGCATTGCAGGAAGACCTCGCCAACCGCATCGCGGCCACCGGCGCCAACGGCGTGCTGATCGACATCTCGGCGCTGGAGGTGGTCGATTCCTTCATCGGCCGCATGCTCAGCACCATCTCGGGCACGGCCGCCATCCTCTCGGCCACCGCGGTGGTGGTGGGCATGCAACCGGCCGTGGCCATCACCCTCGTCGAGCTGGGCCTGTCGCTCGACGGCGTGCGCACCGCGCTGGACGTCGAGCGCGGCATGGCGCTGCTCGATCGCCTGCGCGCCCAGCCGGGAGCCCGCCTTGGCGCCTGAACCCACCGGCACCCTGCCGCTGGCCAGCGAGCAGCACATCGTCGCCAGCCGGCAGACGGTGCGCGCCCTGTGCCAGGAGCTGCGCTTCTCGCTGGTGGAGCAGACCAAGATGGTCACCGCCGCCAGCGAGCTGTCGCGCAACACGCTGATCCATGGCGGCGGCGGCCGCATGCACTGGGCCGTGCTGCAGGAAGGCGCGCGCCGCGGCCTGCAACTGCGCTTCGAGGACGAAGGCCCCGGCATCGCCAACATCGACCTCGCCATGTCCGACGGCTACACCTCCGGCGGCGGCATGGGCCTGGGCCTGCCGGGCAGCAAGCGGCTGGTGAACGACTTCGACATCCGCTCCACGCCTGGCCAGGGCACCTGCGTGAGCATCGTGAAGTGGAAGTGATCCGCGGCTGGACGCACCGCGCGTTCCCCATCGAGGACCTGAGCTTCGTCGGCGAGGCCCGGCGCCATGTGGCGCGCCTGGCCGCCGAGCGCGCCTGGCCCGAGCACGACGCCGCCCGCGCCGCGTTGGTGGCCACCGAGCTGGGCACCAACCTCGCCAAGCATGCGCAGGCCGGCCAGCTGCTGGTGGCCGCGCGCGATGCGCTGGGGGACATCGAGCTGATCGCGGTCGACCGCGGTCCGGGCATGCCCGACCTGGCGCGCTCGATGCGCGACGGCTTCTCCACCACCGCCACGGCCGGCACCGGGCTGGGCGCCATCGCGCGGCAGAGCGAGGGGTTCGACCTCCATTCGCTGCCCGGCATGGGCACCGTCTGCCTGGCCCGCGTGCGGCCGAGCACGGGCACGGCCGTGGCCGCCCCGGCCCGGGCGGACGCCTTCGACTGGGGCGCCGTGTGCGTGCCGGTGCGCGGCGAGACCGCCTGCGGCGATGCCTGGATGCTGGCCTTCGACGGCCGCCGCGCCGCGGCCCTGCTGGCCGACGGGCTGGGCCACGGGCCCGAGGCGCAGGTCGCCGCCCAGGCGGCGCTGGACGGTTTTGCCAGCCGCCCCTTCGACGACGGCGCGGCGACGATGCAGTCCGTGCACGAGCGCCTGCGCACCACCCGGGGCGCGGCCGTGTTCGGCCTGTGGATGGAGGGCGATGCACTGCGCTACACCGGGGCCGGCAATGTGGCGGGCCGGTTGGTCTCGGGCACCGCCGACAAGGCCCTGGCGACGGCCCACGGCACGCTGGGGCTGCAGGTGCGCCGCTTCGACATGACTCCCGCGACGCGGCCGCCGCATGCGCTGGCCCTGCTGCACAGCGACGGCGTGCAGACCCGCTGGCCCGGCGCCGCGCTGGCGCCGCTGCTCGCGCGCGAGCCCACGCTGCTGGCGGCGCGCATCTTTGCCGACCATGCCCGCGGCCGCGACGATGCCTGCGTCGTCGCGCTGCGCCCCAAGGAGGGCCCATGACCGAATCTCCGCAAACCGACGCGCGGGTGCTGCAGCTGCAGCAGCGCCTGCAGGCCGCCGAAGCGGAGGCTGCCCTGCTGCGGGAGGAGCTGGAAGAGACCAACCGCGGCGTGGTCGCCCTCTATGCCGAGCTGGACGAACAGGCGATCGCCCTCAAGCGCGCCACCGAACTCAAGAGCCGCTTCCTGTCGCACATGAGCCACGAGTTCCGCACCCCGGTCAATGCCATCCGCAGCATCGCGCGGTTGCTGAGCGACGAGGTGGACGGCCCGCTCTCCGACGAGCAGCGCCGGCAGGTGCAGTTCATCCAGACCTCGGCGCGCGAGTTCGCCGAGATGGTGGACGACCTGCTCGACCTGGCCAAGATCGAGGCCGGCCGCGTGGAGATCTCGCCGGCCTGGTTCGAGATGGTCGACCTGTTCTCGGCGCTGCGCGGCATGTTCCGGCCCATGCTGGAGAACCAGCAGGTCAGCCTCGCCTTCGAGGAGCCGAGCGACCTGCCGCGGCTGTACACCGACGACCGCAAGCTCTCGCAGATCCTGCGCAACTACGTCTCCAACGCCCTCAAGTTCACGCCGCAGGGCGAGGTGCGCGTGGCGGCCTGCCGCCTCGGCGAGGACCGGGTGCGCTTCTCGGTGAGCGACACCGGCATCGGCATCGCCCCGGAGCACCAGGCCTCGGTCTTCGACGACTTCTCGCAGGTGGATTCGCCGATGCAGAAGCGCCTGCGCGGCACCGGCCTGGGCCTGGCGCTGTGCCGCCAGCTGGCCGGCCTGCTGGGCGGCGAAGTGGGCGTGGAGAGCGAACTGGGCCGCGGCTCCACCTTCTGGCTCACCCTGCCGATGCAGCTGCCGGATGCGCCGGCGCCCGCGCCCGCGCGCACGGGCGCGCCTGCCGATCAGCCGGAGGTCGCGTGGAAACCACCCGTGTGATCCACACCACCATCGACCGGGGTGCCCACCGCATCCTGGTGGTGGACGACCATCCGACCACGCGCTACTCGACCGCTCGCACGCTGCGCGCGGCCGGCTTCGCCACCGAGGAGGCGGCCTCCGGCGGCCAGGCACTGGCGCTGGCCGCCCAGGGCATGTCGGCGCTGGTGCTGGACGTGCACCTGCCCGACGTGGACGGCTTCGAGGTCTGCCGGCTTTTGCGCGAGGACCCGCGCACCGCCAGCCTGCCGGTGATCCACCTGTCGGCCACCTTCGTCCAGGACCGCGACAAGGTGGCCGGCCTCAACGCCGGCGCCGACGCCTACCTGGTGCACCCGGCCGAGCCCGCGGTGCTGGTGGCCACGCTGCAGGCGCTGATCCGCGCGCGCAGCGCCGAGGACCGGCTGCGCCAGAGCGAGAGCCGCTTCCGCGCCATCTACAACCAGGTGCCCGACGGCATGGCCCTGCTCGATGCCGCCGGCCGGCTGGACGACGTGAATCCCGCCCTGGCCTCGCAGCTGGGCCGCGCGCCCGAGGCGCTGATCGGCCTGCAGCTCGCCGCCCTGGCGGTGCCCGGCGCGGCGGCCCAGGTGCAGGCCTTCGTGGCCCAGGCCGCGGCCGCCCAGGGGGGCAGCCCCGGCAGTGTGCGGCGCGCCGAGTTCCCGCTGCTGCATGCCGACGGCCACGAGGTGCCGCTGGCCTGGAGCCTGTCGCCGCACGGCGCCACCGGGCTGCTGGTGGCGGTGGCGGTGGACATCTCCGACCGCCTGGCGCTGGAACGTGCGCGCCAGGAGGTGCTGGAGCGCGAACAGGCCGCCCGCGCCATGGCCGAGCGCCACAGCCGCACCAAGGACGACTTCGTGGCCGTTCTCTCGCACGAGCTGCGCACGCCGCTCAATGCCATCAGCGGCTGGGTGCACATCCTGCAGAAGCATGGCGGCCGGCCCGACCTCATGGCCAAGGCGCTGGACGCCATCGCCCGCAGCGTCAAGGCGCAGAGCCGGATCATCTCGGACATCCTCGACGTCTCCCGCGTCAATGCCGGCAAGCTGCGGCTGCACCGCGAGTGGACCGACCCGGTGGAACTCACCCATGCGGCCATCGACGCGCTGAAGGACGACATTGCCGCCCGCTCGCTGCGCGTGCTGCCGCAGGCCGACGACGATGCACGGCAGAGCGCCTGGCTGGACCCGACGCGCTTCCAGCAGATCGTGTGGAACCTGCTGAACAACGCGATCAAGTTCTCGGTCAACGGCGGGCGCATCGACGTGACGCTGCGGCGCGAAGGCCGGCAGCTGACGCTGGAGGTGCAGGACCAGGGCAAGGGCATCGCGCCCGACTTCCTGCCGCACCTGTTCGACCGCTTCGCCCAGAGCGACGGGCCCGACAACCGCCTCCATGGCGGCCTGGGCCTGGGCCTGTCGATCGTCAAGCGCCTGGCCGAGCTGCACGGCGGCGCCGTGCAGGCCTTCAGCGAGGGCGAAGGCCGTGGTGCCCGGCTGGTGGTGCGGCTGGATGTGGCGCCGGAGGACATGCCCGCGCAGCCCGTCAGCACCGAGCCCTCGGCCGAGAGCGGCCCGGCGACCCACCGCGACCAGCCCCTCGCCGGCCAGGACGTCCTGGCCGTGGAGGACAGCCCCGACGCCGCCGAAATGCTGCAGGTGGTGCTGCACGAGGCTGGCGCGCAGGTGCGCGTGGTGCACGACCACGACAGCGCCCTGGCCGCCATGCGCGAGCGCTGGCCCAGCCTGCTGGTCAGCGACATCGGCTTGCCCGGGCGCGACGGCTACGAACTGGTGCGGGCCCTGCGCCGACTGGAGGCCAAGGCCGGCCATCCACGTGTGCGCTGCGTCGCGCTCACCGCCTTCTCCCGTCCGCAGGACCGCGACCGTGCGCTGGAGGCCGGCTTCGACGCGCATGTCTCCAAGCCGCTGGACACGCATGCGCTGCTGGCGGCGTTGCGCGAGGGTGGTTGAGCGGCCCGCGGGCCGCCCCGCGCTCGACACGCGCGAGTCTGTCTTAGACTGCGCAGAATTCTGCACTCTCAAGGAGCCGGCCATGGGCTTTTCAGCCAGCGACGTCGTGCCTTTTACCCAGGCACGCGCCAACCTCTCGGAGTTGGCCGACCAGGCCAAGGCCGGTGCCGAAAAGATCATCACCAAGAACGGGGAAAGCTACGTCGCGCTCATCGACGCCGACCGGCTGGACTACTACCACCGCCTGGAGCGGGAGCGCATCCACCTGCTGCTGATCGACGATGCCCGACGCGGCATCGCCGACATCGAGGCCGGCCGCACCTACGGGGCCGATGCGGCCCTTGCCCAGCTTCAACAGCGCCGCGCGGCCGTCCCCACTGGCAAAGCCGCCAGGAAGCGTGGCTGAGGCTCTGCATCGGGTCGAACTGACCGCGAGCTTCCTGGAGCGGCTGGACGCCATCGAGGCCTTTCTGGCAGAAGCCGACGCGGCATTCGCCTTCGATGATCTGCTGGCCGGCCTGCGTGCCACGGTCATCCCCAATCTGGCCCGGTTCCCCCGCATCGGCCGGCGCTACCTGGACAACCCGCCGCAGTCGGCCGAAGCACTGGCCCAGCTCGCAGCACTGCCGGCCGGCGCAGCCAGTGCTCTGCGCGAGTACCTGCATGGCGACTACCTGATGCTCTACACCGTCATGGACGCCAGTGCGACGGTCTATCTGCTGTCCATCCGGCACCACCGCCAGCTTTCATTCGACTTCGCCCGCCTGTGGCCGGGCGCCCACCCGCAGGAGCGGCGCTGAGCTTTCATGTCCTACCTCTATCAAGTCCCGCCACAACGCACAAGCGAGCGAAATCATGGCTGAAATCACCCGCCGCCGCACCGGCGAATTTCTGCGCGAGCTCTTCAGCATCCTAATGTCAGCGCCAGAAGGCATGCGAGGCAGTGAAGCATTGCAGGTGCTGGCCAGCAGCGTCACCTTGTCACCCTACGAGGCCGACAGCTATGAATCCGGCGGGCGCCGCTTCGAGAAGATCGTCCGCTTCGCCACGGTCGATTGCGTCAAGGCGGGCTGGTTGGTGAAGGACAAGGGCATCTGGACCATCACCGAGGCAGGCCAGGCGGCCCATGCGGAACTGCAAGACCCCGAGGCCTTCTACAAGCGTGCCTGCAAGCTGTACGCGGAATGGAAGGCCGCACAGCCTGACTCCGAGGGCAGCGCTGCGGAGGTGGCCGCCGCCGCGAATGCGGTGAACGACGTGGACAACAACGCCAAGGCGGCGAGTGTCACCTTCGACGAGGCCGAAGAGCAGGCCTGGGCAGAGGTGTCGCAGTACCTGCGCGCGATGAATCCTTACGACTTCCAGGAACTGGTGGCCGACCTGTTGCGCGCCATGTCGTACCACGTCAGCTGGGTGTCGCCGCCCGGCAAGGATGGTGGCGTGGACATCCTGGCCTGGCCCGATGCGCTGGGCACGCGCCCGCCGCGCATCAAGGTTCAGGTGAAGCGACAGCAAAACACCGTCGGCGTCGAAGGCCTGCGGTCTTTCATGGCCGTGCTGGGCGATGACGACGTAGGCCTGTTCGTCTGCACCGGCGGTTTCACCAAGGATGCCGAGGCCGAAGCCCGCACGCAGGAAAAGCGACGCATCACCTTGATCAGTCTTGAGAAGCTGTTCGACCTTTGGGACGAGCACTACGACAAGCTGACCGACAGGGCCCGGCGCCGGCTGCCGCTGCGCTCGATCCGCTTTCTGGCGCCGGGCGGTTGAGCGGACAAGGGGACATGCATGAGGGAACCGCCCTTTTCGTTGCCGGCGGGTCCTGCTTTACGAGACTGAGGAGGTTGTACCCGGGCGGGATGCCGGCTCGGCAGTAAATTCAGAAGGACCGACAGAATACGCGGGCCCCGGTTGCCGGCGAGTAGTTGCTGCAGCCTGAGGGTGGGGCTGATGTAGAAAGAAGATGAGCAGTGCCGGGAATTTTTGGCATTCCACGTTCCGTATGCCAAGGGAATATGGATAAGGTCGAGGCATCGCCCGAACCTTTAAAAATCCCTCAAAAAGTCAATGCTCGGAAACATTATCTCAAGCCTTCAGCGGTATTCTGACGAACTCCACCGGGATAGGCACCTATATTTGAAACCTGAAGTTCAGCTATTCGGCTTGAAATGGACCGTCAAAGAGGCCGGCTTCGGTTGCCGCCCCAGCCCGACCCAGACGTCCATTGAAATGCTTAAAAACCCGCCGCCGATTTTTGGCGTTGCGCCGCCCCCGCCACCCCCTTGAGCTCCGCCGTCATCAAACCCCGGAATCAATGGAAACGGTGCGGCGAAGGGCACTACACATGCCGGTGCAGCAGGAATTCAAAGGCCTTCGGTAGCGCAGAATTCGAACGGCAACATTATCGATAAGAAGGAAAACTGTCCCGTTGTGCCACCGTTCGATATGCTGGATTTGCCGACCGGCATGCGGGCAACGGGTTTTACAAAGGCGGCCTACTGCGCCGACCGTTGGTTCCGTGGTCAAGCTCATGTGATTAAGGATGGTTCGGCGGATATCGAGTCTCTTCAATTCTTGGACACCGACACTTTCAAACTGGATTGGATATTGAGTTTCGGGCTGGTGAAGAGAAAATTCGATGCACTCAAGGATGCCGACACAAATGCACCCGAAAACATATACAACAATAAATCTAGGGAGGCGCTTAAAAATGTCCTTAAGAGATTCGTCGACAAGCACAATAATTCCTGCCCAGCCCCTTGTCCACTTGGAGTTATTCAGAACAGGACATTCAAAAGCTGCACCGTGATTTTCAATTCCAGAGAATTAAGGTGACAATGGTGGATGTACTGGGAGGGATATTGGAAATATCCCAAGGAAAGATAAAGAATTCCCAGATCATGAACGATCTGGCTGCATCGCTGGCGAACTTCTACTTTTATGCAGCGGTCGCTCACTCCACTGTTCGCACCCGTCGGTATATGCGATACGGCAGTGAAGGTCAGACGAAATGCACACAGACCACCGTGGAGGTGTCACATATCTACGTGTATGCAAAGGACGTTTACTCATTCAACGACGAGACGCAAACCTCCCAGTATTTGGGACATTGGAATCGTTATGGCGTAATAATTTCTGCGGAATCATACGCCGCAAGCCTGCTGGAAAAAGAACACGGCAGCAGATCAGAAATTTATCTTCCGCCCGTGCCCAAGAATCTGGACAGGCCACTGGACACCGGTAATAGTTTATTGGCGAAACAAGTATATTACCCAGTTAGAAACAAGGACTTTGAGACTTGGCGCCACTTGAAGAACCGTGGCGGCGACTTCGCTATTTTTTCGGACACAAGGAAGATAAAACTTGCGAAGCCTATAACCATAGATCTCGATGAAATATGCGAGATTTATCGGCGCTAACCTCGGGCCATTTTATGCGCCGGATATACAGACTCTTAATCGTTGGCCTTCGATGCCTTCTTTTGTTCGCAACAGCGGTCCTACTCGCTGCTGCCTATAAGTTGCTTT
This sequence comes from Pseudacidovorax sp. 1753, assembly GCF_040544975.1. NCBI lineage: Bacteria > Pseudomonadati > Pseudomonadota > Betaproteobacteria > Burkholderiales > Comamonadaceae > Pseudacidovorax > Pseudacidovorax sp. 1753. Next base: position 75,229 of record NZ_JBEPKY010000006.1, read on the forward strand.
ATGTGCACATCAACTCGAAAAATGGGCTTGACGGGCTGCTTGAACCTTACGTTCGGCCTTTAGGATGGATTGCAGCGGCCGCCGCATTTTCCTTGATATTCATCCAGGTTAGTCGGCTGACGTGGTTGAAGACGATCCATCATCGGATGGGAGCTTCTTTACTCATCATTATGGTAGGAATTTTTTGCGGTTCCATCGTGTTTCCACAGCACTACGGAGCATGCGATGAATTCACCAAAGAATTGGGCGGCGGTGTGCGCACGTTCAAGGGTGAGTCAGTCAAGATAGAGCTTTGCAGCACCCGCAACCATATCAACTACAACCTCATGGATGCCGGTCGGGTCCGGCTGCGCATTCTGTTCATGAATGACCGCCTTTGGGCAGAACGAACGTTTATGCCCGTTTTGACCAGCCAGGGACCGCTGACCATCAAGTACGGAGAGGATTATTTGACCTACTACGACGAGGCCAGCGATGAATCGGAAGTCAGGATGAAAATGCCGCCGTCTTATTGGGAGTGGCTTAAGGCGAAATTCCCCAAACTCCTGCCATAGCAATTGCAAAGAAGTCGCCCCTAAAAAAACCCCCGCCCCTGCAGTCACACTGGATTCCCGGCATACATCCATCCAGACAGGCTGCACTTCGCCATTCCTGGCAAGAAGTCGGCTGAGCGGATCGCGCAGCGTGCTGCAGCCACGCGGGCGCGGCGCCGTGCCCCCCTCACTCCACCCGCAGCCGCGCCGTCCTCGCCAGCGCCTGCCAGCTGTCCATGTCGCGCCAGACGGTGGCGCTGAATTCCTCGGCCGACTTCAGCGGGGGGCGCGGCATGTTCTGCACCGCGAACTTCTGCACCACCTCCGGCGTCGCCAGGATGCGGTTGATCTCGCGGTTGAGCCGCTGCACCACCGCTGGCGGCGTGCCGGCCGGCACGAAGACGCCATACCAGCCATCGACGTCGAAGCGGTAGCCCTGCTCGGTGAGCGTGGGCACCTCGGGCAGTGCAGGACCACGCGCGGAGCCGGTGCAGCCCAGGGCCACCAGCTTGCCGGCGCGGATGTGGGGCACCGGCGAGGCGATATCCACGAAGCCCACGCCGATGGTGTTGGCCAGCAGATCGGCCACCAGCGGCGAGACGCCCTTGTACGGCACATGCGGCATGACCAGCCCGTATTCGGCCTTGATGCCTTCCATCACCAGGTGGCCGGTGGAGCCACTGCCCCAGGAGCCGTAGGCGATGCGGTCCGGCTGCGCCCGCGCGGCGCGCACCAGATCGGCCAGCGAGCGCAGTCCGGTGGCCGGATGCGCCACCAGCAGCACGCCGGCCGATCCCACCTGCGCCACCGGTTGCAGGTCCTTGCGGGCGTCGTAGGGCATGCGCGGCTGGATCACCGGGTTGATGGCGATGGCCGACGAGGGCGACAGCAGCAGCGTGTAGCCGTCGGCCGCAGCCCGCGCCACCGCCTCGTTGCCGATCAGCCCATTGGCGCCGGCCCGGTTGTCGACCACCACCGGCTGGCCCAGGGCTTCCTGCAGGCTCACGGCCAGCAAGCGCGCAAAGATGTCGGAGCCGGCACCGGGCGGGCCGGGCACCACCAGCTTGAGGGGGCGTTGCGGCCAGGCGCCGGACTGGGCGTGGGCCAGCGCGGGATGCAGGCCCAGCAGCGCGGCGGCGGTGAGCAGGTGCCGGCGATTGCAGATCGGCTCGTTCATGGTCATGTCTCCGGGTTTGGGATCGTTGTCGTCGCCGCGGCGGCCCGCAGCCATTGGCCGGTGAGAAAGCGCGAGCGCGGACCGGCGACGAAGGCCAGCAATGCCTGCGTGGCGGCATCCACGCCGGGCCCGTCGATGGCCAGGGCATTGATGCGCAGGCCGTGGCTGCCCCATTCGGCGGCCAGCGTGTGCAGCAGCATGCGGGCGGCGGCCGGGTCGCCGGCCTGCGCCCAGGGCAGCGCGGGCTGCGCGGCAGGCACCAGCAATGTCAGGCTGGCCTGCATCGAATGCGCCAGACGGAAGCGCCGCGCGGCGGCCTGCAAGGTGGCCAGCCACTGGCCCGGCGGCGCCGTCATCAGGCTCGCATCGAGCACGGCGGGATAGTCGCCTGTGCCTGTGGACGCGCCGGCGTCCTGCGGGGTGCAGGCCATGTCCAGCGGCGGCAGCGGCGCCTGGGCCGGCGGCAGCGGCTGGCTGCCACCAGACACCGACGAGCCGCCATCCAGCACCAGGAGCTGGCCCGACAGCGGCCGCGCGCCATCGCTCGCCAGGAAGCACAGCGCCTCGGCCATGTCCTCGGGCTCGGCCATGTGGCCCAGCGGGATCTTGCCCGTGGCCTGGGCCGGCACGAGGCGGCCGCTGTCGATCAGCTGCTGCACCAGCTCGGTCCGCACGAAGCCCGGGGCCAGCGCGGTGACCGTCCAGTCCGGGTGCGCCTGCGCCAGAGCGCGGGTCTGGGCGATCAGAGCAGCCTTGCTGGGGCTGTAGAGGCCGCGCCAGGGAATGGCGCGCAGGCCCGCGCCAGAGGCCACGTTGACGATGCGCGCGCCGGGCCGCAGCCGTGAGGTGCAGGCCTGCACCAGCCGCGCGGGCGCTTCGAGGTTGAGGGCCAGCAGCCGTTGGCTTTCGGCGTCGAGCGCATCGCGTCCGCCGGCCGACATGCCGGCGTTGTTGATCAGTGCATCGAGCGGCGGCAGGTCGGCTCCTGCCAGCGCAGCGATCTGCGCTGCGTCGCACAGGTCGATGGCGCGGACCTGCGGCGCGGGCGCTTCAGCCGGCCAATCGGCGGCCAGTTGCGCGAGGCGGGTGGCGTCGGCATCGACAAGCACGCAGTGCCAGCCATCGCGCGCGAGCCGCAGCGCGGTGGCGCGGCCGATGCCCGCGGCCGCGCCGGTGATGAGCACGTGGCGGGACGCCGAGCCGCCCCAGGGCCGGATGGCCGCAGGGGCGAAGCCTCTTGCGGCCTCACCTGTGCCGGGCACGCGGTCCGGAGCGGCCGAGTGCATGCCCCTCGTCATCGCCGGGCCGGCTCGTGCAGGGCCGCAAGGAGCGCATAGACCGGATCGGCCGGCGCCATCGCCGCCGTCGGCTGCCGCACGCCGAAGAGCTGCGCATCGCCCTGCGCCAGTTCGGGCCGCGCGCGCTCCTCGATCCAGTCGTAGACCACCGTGCGGTCGGCCACGCGCCATTCGCCCTCGCGGCGCTCGAAGCGGTCGACGTAGCGGCCACAGAGAAAGGTCTCGCGCCCGGGCTGGGCCGCCGTCGACTGCAGCGCGAGAAAGCTGCTCTCGACCGCCGCCGTGTCGCCGGCGAGTTCGATCAGGATGTTGCTGATCTGGTGCACGCGCCGGCCGCCCTGGCGCAGCCTGGCCAGCGCCTGGTCGATGAAGCCGGTGGCGCTGCCCTTCCAGGCGCCGTGGCAGTCCGTGGCATCGGGCCAGTAGGCCGAGCGCAAGGCCGCCTCGTCGCAGCGGTCGATGCCGCGGCAGTAGCGGTACAGGCAGTCGCGGATGGCCTCGCGGTCCAGCAGGGCCTGCAACGCGGCCATGTCGACGGCGCCAGCGCTCACGGTTGCGCCTTGGCGCCTACCGCAGGCGCCCGCCGGAACAGCTGCACCACATGACCCTCCGGGTCGCGCAGCGACAGCACGGCGCCATGGGCGCCCATGTCGCGCAGACCCAGCACCTCGCCGCCGGCCGCGGCGATGCGTTCCGAAGCGCCGTCGAAGTCGGCCACCTCGAACACCATCACCGTGCCCGAGGTGTCGGGCGCCGCCTCCTCGCGGCAGGCGAGCGAGACATTGCCGCCGCCCACGCCGTACTGGTACCAGCGCTCGCCATCGGCGAACTTGAGCGACAGGCCCAGGGCCTCGCTGTAGAAGGCGTGCAGCGCAGCCGGCCGCTCGGCCACCAGGTAGACGTTCTGCAGTCGCGAGGGCGCGAAGGGCTTGGCCGGCGCGCTCACAGCGAGGTCTCCGAGGCACCGCCGTCCAGACGCAGCACCTCCGCATTGAGGAAGCGCGCATCGTCGCTCGCCAGGAAGGCGATGGCGTCCGCGATGTCCTGCACCGTGCCGAGGCGGCCCAGTGGCGTGCGGGCGATGCGCCTCGCATCCAGCTCGGCATTGCGGTTGCGCACCGTGCCTTCGGTGGGCACGGCACCGGGCGCGACTGCATTGACGCGGATGCGGCGCGCCCCCAGGTCGGCCGCCGCGGCGCGGGTGATGCCCAGCACGCCGGCCTTGATGCCGCTGTAGACCACCGAGCGCATCGGCGACTTGAAGGCCGCGATGGAGGCCACGTTGACGATGGCGCCGCCCCGCTCGGCATCCATGGCCTCGGCCGCGGCCTGGATGCCCCAGATCACCGACTTGAAGCCGATCTCCACCATGCGGTCCATGACCTCGGGCGTGATCTCGGCCAGCGTCTGGTAGCGCACCCAGGCGGCGTTGTTGACCATCACGTCGAGGCGCCCCGCGTCGGAGGCGAAACGCTGCACGGCCTCGCGCATGCCGTCACGGGTGGAGACGTCGCAGGGCAGGCCGATGGCCTGGCCGCCCGCGGCGCGCACCGCCGCCACGGCATCCTCGACGAACTCGGGCTTGAGGTCGTTGATGCCGACGACGGCACCGCGCGCCGCCAGGGCCAGCGCCGTGGCACGGCCGATGCCGTGGCCGGCGCCGCTGATGAAGGCCGTGCGGCCCGTCAATGAGGAAAGGGTAGCGGTCATGCGTGAACGTCCTTCTGGGTCTTGGAGGTGGGCACCAGCAGCGCATCGAGCGCGAAGGCACCCTGGCCGGCGTCCAGCACCACCAGCGGGTTGATGTCGATCTCGGCCACGTCGTCGGCATGCCGGGCGGCAAAGCGCGACAGCGCGGCGATGGCCTGGGCGGCGGCGGCCACGTCGGCCTTGGGCCGGCCGCGGGCGCCATCCAGCAGCGCGAAGGATTGGAGCGAACGCAGCATGGCCTCGGCACCCACCGCATCGACGGGTGCGGGCCGCAGGGCCACGTCCTTCCAGATCTCGGCATGGATGCCGCCCAGGCCGACCATGACCATGGGCCCGAAGACGGGGTCGGTCTTGGTGCCCAGGATCAGCTCACAGCCGGCTGGCGCCATCTGCGCCACCAGCACGCCGTCGATGCGGGCATGGGGTGCCTTGTCGGCCACGCGGGCCCGCATCGTGTCGTGCGCATCGATGAGCTGGCCTTCGCTACTCACGCCCACCACCACGCCGCCCACCTCGGTCTTGTGGGCGATGTCGGGCGAGACGATCTTGAGCACCACCGGGAAGCCGATGGCGCGTGCTGCGGCCACCGCCTCGTCGCGCGTGGTGGCGACCACCTCGCGCAGCACCGGCAGGCCGGCCGCAGCCAGGGCCGCCTTGGCACTGGCCTCGGTGGCGAAGGCCTCGGTGGCCAGCGGCGTGCGCGGTGTTGCTTCAACGGTGGATGGCTGTCCGGCCTGCATGCCCAGCGTCGCCAGCGCCGCCACGGTGGCGCAGGCCGCGTCGATGCCCTCGATGGCCGGAACGCCCAGCGCATCGAGTTGCCGCCGCACCTCGGCCGGTGCGCGCGCGCACAGCACGATGAGCCGCTGCGGATGCCGCCCGCGCATCTGCGTGAGCGCAGCCAGGAAGACGTCGCGCAGCCGCGGCACATGGAAGGCATTGGCCGACTGCAGCAGCAGGGTATCGCAGGCCGGATCGGCGGCCACGGCGTCCAGCACCTGGGCCAGCAGCTCGGGCCGGCTTGAGACCTGCGCCGTCATGTCCACCGGATTGGCCGGCGCCGCGAAGGCCACTGCCTGCAGGATGCGCTGCTGGGTGGCCTCGGCGAGGCGCGGCAGCGTCAGGCCCTGCGCGCTGGCCGCATCGGCCAGCAGCACGCCGAAGCCGCCCGAGGCCGTGAGCACCGCGATGCGCCGGCCCGCGGGCAGACGGCCTTTGCCGAGCACGGCCAGCGCATGGCCCACGTCCAGCAGTTGCTCGATGCTGGGCACGCGCAGGGCGCCGCCCTCGCGCAGCACGGCGTCGAACACCGCGTCGGAGCCCGCCAGCGCGCCGGTGTGCGAGGCGGCGGCGGCGCTGCCCGCCTCGGAGACGCCGACCTTCAGCACCACCAGGGGCTTGCCCGCGGCACGGGCCAGGGCCATGGCGCGGCGCAGCTTGTCGCCGTCGCGGCAGGTCTCCATGCAGCAGAGGATGACGCGGGTGCCCGGGTCGGCCGCGGCCGAAGCGATGGCATCCGCGATGTCCACATCGCATTCGTTGCCGGTGGTCAGCATGCGGCTGATGCCCAGGCCCCGCTCGGACGCGAGGCGCAGCGTGTAGCTGCCCAGGTTGCCGCTCTGCGAGACGATGCCCACGGGCCCCGGCGCCGGAAAGGCGGACTCCAGCGCCACCGAGAAGGTGGCGATGCTCTTGGCCGGCACGCCGATGGCGCCCAGGCAGTTGGGGCCCACCACGCGCAGGCCCGTGTCGCGGGCGATGCGGCCGATCTCGGCCTGCAGCCGGGCCCCGGCCTCGCCCATCTCGGAGAAGCCCGCGGAGAGCACCACGGCCGCCTTCACGCCACGGGCGGCGCAGTCGCGCACGGCCTGCGGCACGCTCTCGGGCGGCACGGCGATGACGGCCAGCTCGGGCGCCTCGGGCAGCGCGGCCACGTCGGAGTAAGCGCGCAGCGACTGCACCTCGGCCGCCTTGCGGTTGACCGGATAGATCGCGCCGGCAAAGCCGTACTTGCGCAGGAACTGCAGCGGCCGGCCGCCGATCTTGGTCACGTCGTCGGACGCGCCGACGATGGCGATGGAGCGCGGCGTGAACAGCGCCTCCAGGCCGTGGCCGACGTCGATGTCGGGGCGCATGCTCATCGGCCCTTGTAGACCGGTTGGCGTTTCTCAAGGAAGGCCTGGCGCGCCTCCTTGGCGTCCTCGGTGCGCGACAGCGCCATGGTGAAGTTCTGCTCCACGCGGTAGCCATCGCGCTGGGGCATCAGGTCCATCATGTTGGCGGCCTGCTTGGCATAGGCCACGGCCAGCGGCGCCTTGGAGGCGATGTCTTGCGCGATCTCCATGGCCAGCGGCATCAGCCGCTCGGCCGGCACCACCTCGTCGAGCACGCCGCGGCGGTACAGCTCGGCGGCCGAGACCTTCATGCCGGTGAAGAACATGCGCCGCGTGAACGAGCGGCCCACCAGCGTGCGCAGCATCGAGACGCCGCCGGCCAGGCCGACGTTGATCTCGGGCATGGCGAAGGTGGCGTCCTCGCTGGCCAGGAAGATGTCGCAGGCCGCCATCAGCCCGAAGCCCGCGCCGAGCGCCGGACCGTTGATGGCCGCGATCACCGGCTTGGCGCATTCGCGGATCGCATTGCCCGTCTCGCGCGTCCAACGGTTGTGGTCGAGGAAGTCGCCGGCCTTGTCGGCGTTCGGCCGGTCCTTGAGGTCGGCACCGGCGCAGAAGGCCTTGCCGGTGCCGGTGAGGATGGCCACGCGCACGTCGCTGCGCTCGGAGATCTCGTCGAAGGCGGCGATGAGGTCGCGGCGCGAGGCGCGGTCGAGGGCGTTGACGGGCGGCTTGTCCAGCCGCACGACGGCGATGTATTCGGAGACTTCGAGGTGGATGCTCATCGCGCGCTCCCAGGGAGGGTGTTGGCAGAAGAAGGGGTGGAGGAAGCGGGGGCTGCATGCAGCAGCACGGCCAACTGGGTCAGCCGGTCGCCATAGCGGAACTCCGACGCGATCAGCCGCTGGGCCAGGCGGGTGGCCAGCACCTCCTCGCTCAGGCCCATGCCGCCGTGCATCTGGATGGCGGCCTCGGCCGCGGCGCGGGCCGTCTCGGCGATGGAGAGCTTGGCCAGCTGCAGCGTGCGACGCAGCTGGGGCGCGGCCGATTCCTGCGCCTGGAAGGCATGCACCACCAGGCCCTGAGCGCATTGCGCCTTGACGTACATGTCCGCTACGCGATGGCGCAGCACCTGGAAGGTGGCCAGCGCCACGCCGAACTGCCGGCGCTCCTGCAGGTGCGTGATGGTGTGTCGGATGAGCGCGGCCTGGGCGGCCACGGTGTCGACCAGCGTGAGCAGCAGGGCCGCATCGCCGGCCGCGGCCAGCGCAGCGCGCAGCGGTTCGCCCTGCGCCAGCAGCGCCGTCGCGGGGACCGACACGCCGTCCAACCGGAAGTCCGCGCCCTGCCGGCCTTCCATGGTGCGGTAGCGGGCGGCGGGCGCACCGACGCGCTCGGCATCGACCAGAAAGAGCGCGGGCGCGCCGTCCAGCGTGGCGACGGCCAGCCAGTGGCTGGCGGGCAGCGTGGCGTCCACGCCGTCCACGCGGCCGTCGAGCACGAAGCCGCTTTCACTGCGGACCGCACGCAGGGTGCCATCTTCGGGCAGGGCCGACAGCGCGGCCAGCGGCGCGATCTGCACTTCGGACTCGGCCACGGCCTGCAGCCAGGGCCCGGCCACCTCGGTCGGCGCGGCACGCAGCAGCAGCGGCACCACGGCGCAGGTCTCGATCACGGGCAGCTGCAGCCCCTGGGCGGCCAGGCCCTCGACCACGCTGGCCAGGTCGGCCAGCGTGCCGCCGACGCCGCCGTCGGACTCGGGCACCAGGGTGGCGGTCCAGCCCAGCTCGCGCACCGGGTCGCCGGGCAGGGTGGGCGTGTGCACATGGTCCTGCGCGAAGCGGTCGGCCGCGTCGAAGAGCATGCCGGGGAAGAGCGGGGAGAAGTGGGTGGACATCCGGTCAGGCTCCCAACAGTGCGTTGGCGATCACGTTGCGCTGCACCTCGGAGGTGCCGCCCGCGATGGTGCGGGCGCGGGTGAACATGTAGTTCTGGATCCAGGTGGCGGCGGGCAGCTCCTCGCCGCCCTCCTCGGCCAGGAAGCGGTGCGCCGCCTCGGGGCCGACCGCATCGAGGGCGATGGTGGTCAGGCGCTGCGCCACGTCGGCGCAGGTCATCTTGATGGCCGAGGGCTGCACGCCCAGGGGCCGCTGGTGGATCAGGTCGTCGGTGGCCTGGGCCATCATGACGCGGGCGCCCTGCAGCTCGGCTTCGCACAGCAGCAGCTTGTGTTGCAGCACGCCGAAGTCGCGCCGTCCGCCGGCGGCCTGCGCGGCCTGCTGCAGCAGGGCCGAGACCTGGCGGTGCATCAGTGCGAGCCGCGCCACGTTGGCCGGGGGCAGGCGCTCGCGCTCCAGCAGGAACTTGGCGCAGGTCCAGCCCTTGCCTTCTTCGCCGATCAGGTTGTCCGTGCGCACCCGCACCTCGTCGAAGAAGACCTCGTTGAGGTGGTGCCAGCCGTCGATGGTGCGGATGGGCCGCACGGTGATGCCGGGCGTGTCCATGGGCACCAGCAGCAGCGAGATGCCCTCCTGCTTCTTCGCCTCCTTCGAGGTGCGCACCAGCATGTAGATCATGCTGGCCTCGTGCGCGTGGGAGGTCCAGATCTTCTGGCCGTTGACCACCCAGTCGTCGCCGTCGCGGCGGGCGCTGGTCTGCAGCGAGGCCAGGTCGGAGCCCGAGCCCGGCTCCGAATAGCCCTGGCACCACCAGTCCGAGCCATCGAGGATGCGCGGCAGGAAGCGGGCCTTCTGCTCGGGCGTGCCGAAGCGGATGATGACCGGGCCGATGTGGCCCAGGCCGTGGTGGTACAGCGGCGGGCAGTCGTTCTCGGCCATCACCTCTTCGAAGATCAGGCGCTGGCGGATGTCCCAGCCGGTGCCGCCGACCTCGACCGGCCAGCTGGGGGCGCCCCAGCCGCGGTCGTTCAGGATCTTCTGCCAGGCCTGGTACTCGCGCTTGGTGATCTTCTGGCCGCCGGCCACCACGGCCCGGATCTCGGGCGGGCAGGCCTGGCGGGCGAAGGTCTCCAGTTCACGCCGGAACGCGGCGTAGTCGATGGACATCGTGTCTCCTCGTCTCTCACTCAATCGGGAATGGCGCCGGGCACTCGGGCCGCGGCGCGTCGGTGTGGTCGCTCAGCCGCGACGCAGCTGATCGATCAGCGCATCGAGCGCGGCGGCGGCGCCTTCGGCATCGCGCTCGCGCAGGTGATGCACCACGGCGCGCCGCAGCGGGTACAGGTCGGGCCGCGCGCGCACCGACAGCACATGGGTCATGCGCTCGCGCAGCACCGTGGTCATGGTCTGGGCCATGAGCATCAGCGCATCGTTGTGGCCGGCGGCGGCAATGGCGCCGAAGAAGGCGCTGGCCGAATCGATGCGGGCCTTGAGCGGCGCGTCCTCGGGATGCGCCTCGATCAGCCCGGCGGCCGCCTCGATGGCGTCGATCTCGGCCTCGCTCGCCCGTTCGCAGGCCAGGCGCAGCAGCCGGCCGTAGAGCGTGCGGTAGGCCTCGTCCACATCGGCATCGCCCATGCCGCCCTGCACCACGCGGTGGCGCAGCGACTCGGCCAGGCGCATGTAGGCGCCCTTGTAGAACACCAGCGCCTGCTCGCCCGTGCCGGCACCCAGGTGGTGCACCTCGCCGATGAAGATGACATGGTCGCCCGCGTCATGGGCGGCGAACAGGCTGCATTCGAAGCTGGCCAGGCAATCGTCCAGCAGCGGCATGCCCAGCCCGCCCTCGCGCCAGGCCACGCCCTCGAACTTGTGCGCGATCCTGCTGGAGGCGAAGCGGCCCGACAGCGCGTCCTGGTGCTCGCCCAGGATGTGGATGGCGAAGCCCGCGGCCTGCTGGAAGGTGTCGAGCAGGCGGCTCGCCTTGCGCAGGCTGAACAGCACCAGCGGCGGCTCCAGCGAGACCGAGCTGAAGCTGTTGCAGGTCAGCCCCGCGGGCTGGCCGTCGGCCGTGCGCGTGGTGACGATGGCCACGCCCGTCGGAAAGCAGCCCAGGTGCTGGCGCAGCAGCGCGGGCTCGATGGCGGGCCGGGTGCGTTCGGCGGTGGCAAGCGCGGTCATGGCGGAACCTCGGCGTGCGGCTCAGGCCGCGGCCAGTTCGGGTTGGGCGGCGGCGGCGCGGTGCGGCGGGTCGTTGGCGATCTCCTGCTGCACGGTGGGGATGATGACCTCGGCCCAGGTGCGCAGCTGGCGCAGCATGGTGGGGTGGTCGAAGTCGCCCATCTGGGTCTGGAAACAGTAGTGCACCGGCTTGAGGGTTCGAATCTCCTTGACCACGCGCTCGATCACCGTGTCGATGCTGCCCACGGGCAGCAGGGCGCGCATCTCGTCCAGCGTGGGCTCGCCCTCGACGATGCCCTCTTCCACCTGGTAGTCGTCGGCGATCTGCGCCGTGCGGCGCTTGAGGCTGACGGCGATGCGGCGCTGGTAGCGGGCGCAGTCCAGGTACTTCTCGACCTCGGCCTTGTCGTTGCTGGCATAGGCGGCGCGCAGCAGGCCCACGGGCACGGCGGCCGGGTCCTTGCCCTCCTGCGTGGCCACACGGTCGATGAGGGCGCGGGTGCTGGCCAGTTTCTCCAGGCCGCCGTCGCCGCCGGAGACGAACACATGGTGGTTGCCGCGCACGGCGCGGGCGACGAAGCTCGGGTCCACGCTGGTGATCCACATCGGCGGGCCGGGCTGCTGCACCGCGCGCTGGCTGATGGCACTCATGGGCTGCTGGTAGTACTGCCCGTCGTAGCTGAACTTGGGCTGCTTGAGGCCCAGCTCCAGCATGTCCAGCATCTCGAAGGTGCGGGCCTTGGCCGTCTCCAGTGCGACGCCGAAGCGCTCGAATTCGAAGTGCTGGTAGCCCGAGCCGATGCCCAGATTGAGCCGCCCGTTGGACAGCTGGTCCACCATCGCCACATCGGCGATCAGGCGGGCCGGCGTGTACAGCGGCGCCACCACGATGCCCGTGCCCAGGCGGATGCGGCGCGTGGCGGCGGCGCAATGCGCGATCATCGTCAGCGGCGACGAGCACATGCCGTAGTTGCTGAAGTGGTGCTCGGCATACCATGCCGCGCCGAAGCCCAGCTCGTCCGCCAGGCGTGTCTGCTCCACCGCGTCCCGCAGGATCTCGTGCGAGGTCTTATGTTTGTTCCGCTGCTGCATCAGAATGAAGATTCCGAAGTCCATGGCCTTTGCTCCTGATCGTTGGTTCGTGACGTGGATCAATGCTAGGAACGCCCCGGCCTGCCAGCGCACCGGCATGCGCACACCTTCTTTGCGTCTTTCGAAATGAAGGCCCTCGACTCGCTGCGCATCTTCGTCACCACCCAGCGCAAGGGCAGCCTGTCGGCCGCGGCGCGCAGCCTGAGCCTGTCGCCGGCCACCATCTCGCGCCGGATCAGCGCGCTGGAGGAAGAGCTGGGCGTGCAGCTGGTGGACCGCACCAGCCGCAACCTCAAGATGACCGAGGCCGGCCAGGCCTTCCTGTCACGCGCGGAGGGCGTGCTGGAGGCCATGGCCGATGCCGAGCAGGCCGCGCGCAGCGCCCGCCAGCGGCCCGAAGGCCGGCTGCGGGTGCACTCGCGCACGCACATCGGCCTGCGCGTGTTGGCGCCACTGCTGCCGCGCTTTGCCCAGCGCTATCCGGACATCCAGGTGCAGATCGAGCTGTCGGAGCATCCGGTCAACCTGGTCGAGCACGACTTCGACGTGGACATCCGCACCGGCGAATCCAACGACTCGGGCTTCGTCATCAAGCGGCTGCTGTCCAGCGACGAGGTGCTGGTGGCCAGCCCCGCCTACCTCAAGACCAATTCACGCATCAGGCACCCGAACGACCTGCCGCAGGCCCGATGCCTCACCTACCGGCGCGAACACGAGGCCACGAGCTGGAAGTACGTGGACGAGCAGGGCGCGCAGCAGGAGCTGGCGATCCAGGGTGTGCTCAGCGCCAACAACGGCGAGATGCTGCGCCTGGCCGCGCTGGGCGGCATGGGCGTGGCGCTGCTGTCCGAGCCCACGGTGCGCAGCAACCTGCAGGACGGCACCCTGGTGCGCCTGCTGCCCGAGTACCGCTTCGCGGTGCGGGCGTTTTCCAACGGCATCTTCGCGGTGTTCCGCCAGAACCGCGCCCTGCCGCTGAAGGTGCGGGCCTTCGTGGATTTCGTGGCCGAGGCGCTGCAGGACGACGCGCCGGCCGATGTCTGAGGCCGTCGCAGCGCTCGCCGCAGGCAGGCCATGGCCGACCCCATGCCGCGCGCCCGCGCGGCTGACACCGAAAGGAACCGCATCATGATCGACCACCTCGACCATCTCGTGCTCACGACTTCCCGTCCGGCGGCCTGCGTCGACTTCTACACCCGTGTTCTCGGCATGCAGCTGGAAAGCTTCGTCGGCGGCACGCCGCCCGTCGAGCGGCAGGCCCTGAAGTTCGGCCCCCAGAAGATCAACATCCATGTCCAGGGTTCGGAGTTCGAGCCCAAGGCCCACCTTCCGGTGCCCGGCGCGCTGGACCTGTGCTTCATCTCTGCGGTGCCCCTGGACGAGGTGCTCGCACGGCTGGCGGCCCACGGCTGGCCGGTGATCGAAGGCCCCGTCGAGCGCACCGGCGCGACGGGGAAGATCCGCTCGGTCTACGTGCGCGACCCCGACCTGAACCTGATCGAGATTTCCGAGCGGATCTGAGCCGGCACCGCGCCGAGCGCGGTGCGGTGCCGGCGAGGGGCAGCCGCCCGTCAGCGGCAGCTGAAGCTGCCGGCCGACTCGATGCTGCCCGAGCCGTTGTAGACCGCTTCCTTCGGATACGGACACAGCGGACGGGTGCGGCCCGGCCAAGCGACGCCGGCGGCGGCGCGTGCGGTGGCCACCATCACGTCGGGCGCCTGGCCCTTCTCGACCCAGTTGACCACGGCGCCGAAGGCATCGAACTGGTCGGTGCCGTACTTGCCGCCGCTGCAGTGGTCCATGCCGGGCACCGCGAAGGCGCGGGCGAACTTGTCGGCCTCGGTGCGGCCGTAGCGTGCGATCACGCGGTCCTGGTACCTGGACAGATCGGTGAAGGAGAAGGCCCAGTCGGCCGTGCCGTTGAACGACAGGATCTTGCCGCCCCGCGCGCGGAAGGCGTCCATGTCGGCCGAGTCCGCGTCCGTGAACTCGTGGCCGGAGCGCGTGTAGATGCCGGACACGTCGAAGATCTTGGCGTACTCGGCATCCAGGTCGGCCGTGCGGGCGTAGCCGAGCAGGTCGGGCGTGACCGTCGGCGGCGTGGTGTACACGTGCGAGGCCTCGCCCGCGAAGATGGCGTAGTACAGCTGGGCGGGCGTGCCGACCGTGTCGATCATGCCGGGGTCATAGGGCCAAGGTCCGTAGATCTGGCGGCCGGTGGACGTCTTCGCACCCTCGAAGAACTTCTTCACATAGGCGGCCTTGTCGGCGCTGAGGCAGTTGCTGGTGGCGCCGCCGGTGCAGACCCACTGGGACGGATCGGGGTTGCAGGCGCTGGGCTTGCTGACCATGCCGTCGGTGACGCCGTCGGCCGCGTCGCAGCTGGCGAGGATGCGGTTGCGCACCGTGTCCTTCTCCGCACTCGTGAGCGCATTGAAGATGTCGGGCTTGCCGTCGGTGCCCAAGGGCGCCACCGACGCCGCCGCCTGGGCACGGAAGATCGAGCCCTCGAGCGCCGCCGCCGTCAGGCGAAAGCCGGGCGCGCCGGCCACGATGCCGTCGAACAGCTGTGGGTAGCGCTGGGCCGCAACCATCGCCTGGCGCCCGCCGTTGGAGCAGCCGACGAAATAGGAGCGGCTGGGCTGCATGCCATAGAGCTGCTTCATCACCGCCTGCGACGAGCCGGCCACCAGCGGCAGCTGCTTGTCGCCGTATTCGTCACGGGCCTGCGGATCGACCGCGAACAGGAAGGTGACGTTCGAGCTCATGTCGAAGGGCGCCTCGTGCCCCGAGTCGGTGGTCACGACCGCATAGCCGTCCAGCAGCGCGTTGCGCGTGGCGCCACCCCCGGGATAGGCGCCGAGCGCGGCCGGCACGCTGCCGTCCACGCCGCTGCCGCCCTGGTAGAAGAAGCGCTGGTTCCAGTCCTTGGGCAGCCGCAGTTCGAAGAGGATCGCGTAGGGCTTGCCGTCGACGCCCGTGCGCGAATTGAGTTCGCCGCGCACCAGGCAGTGGTCGGGTGTGGACGATGCGGGGCTCGCCGTGTTGGTCACGCCCGCCGTGTAGACCGCGCTGACCAGCTTTCCGTTGGCCAGCGGCAGCCCGGCCAGTGCACTGCACTGGGCCTCGAAGCTCGCCTCAGGCGCCGGCGCAGGCGCGCTGCTCGTGGAGGTCCCGCTTGAAGCGGGCGCGGGCGCTGCTGCCGTGGGCGCAAAGCTCGTGCCCCCGCCACTTCCTCCGCATGCGGTCACCAGCAGCGTGGCGGCCGCAGCCACACCAGTCACACACCATCCTTGTAACTTCATCATGGAATCCCTCGCGATGATTGAGTTGGAATCAGATTGCACAGGCGCGAGCACCGTCCGCAGCCTCGCCATGCCGCCTTGATTGTTTGTATGCAAACAATCGGACGCAGCCACTTAGCAGAATCCGAGCCAGGGCCGGCGCACCGGCCTGGCACACGAAAGCACAATGCCCCGATGAGCTATCGACTGGATGAACAGGTCGGCTTCCTGCTGCGGGTTCTCTATCAGCGCAATGCGGAACTGCTGACCCAGGCCCTGGACGGACTGACGCCCACCCAGTGGGCGGTGATCTCCAAGCTGGCCCAGGTGCAGGAGTGCTCGCAGAACCTGTTGGGGCGCATGACCGCCATGGATGCCGCCACGATCAAGGGCGTGGCGGACCGCCTGGCAGCACGGGGACTGGTGCAGTTCCAGGACGACCCGGCGCACCGGCGCCGGGTCCTGGTCTCGCTGACACCGGAGGGCCTGGCGCTTTACGAACGACTTGCCGATGCCGCCGCCGGCGTCAGCGACGCCACGCTGGCGCGCCTGAGCCCGGCGCAGGCGGCCAAGCTGGTGCAGTTGCTGAAGCTCGCGGCCGGCTGAGCCGCTGCGGCCGAGAGCGGCGCTCGCCGCTATCCGCCGAAGCGCTGCGTGGGCAAGCCCGCCACCGACAGCCCGTCGACGACGAACAGGCCGCCGTCCTGCGGCAGCCGGCCTTCCAGCCGGGCGCTGCGCGAGATGCTGGTCACATACAGCCGCGTCAAGCCCGGCCCGCCGAAGCACAGGCTGGTCGGGTACGTCAGCGGCAGCGGCACCAGCCGCTCCAGTTCGCCCGACGGCGAGAAGCGGGCCAGTTGCGCCGCGCGCACCATGACGCTCCAGACGAAGCCCTCGGCGTCCACCGTTGCGCCATCGGGGCCGGAGTCGAAAGCATGCGTCTCGACGAAGCGGCGCTTGTTGGCCAGCGCGCCCTGCGGGTCGTAGTCGTAAGCCCAGATGACGCGCGCCAGGCTGTCGGCCAGGTAGAGCGTGCGTCCGTCGGGGCTGAAGCAGGGGCCGTTGGCAAAGCCGATGTCGTCGGCCAGTTGCTCCACGCGACCTGCCGGCGACAGCCGGTAAAGCCCGCCGCGCACCGGCACATCCGCCGGCCGGTTCATGTGCATGGTGCCGGCCACGAAGTTGCCCGCCGCGTCGCACTTGCCGTCGTTGAGCCGCACGTCGAGATCCGAGAGGCCGATGTCGCCAAGCATCGTCAGCCGGCGCGTGCCGAAGTCGTAGCGGCCGAAGCCATGGCGCAGCGCCACCACCACCGCATCGCCTTGGGCCGGCGCGATGGCGCCCAGGGGCGCAGGCAGCGCATGCGATTCCAGCGCGCCGGTGGCGGGGTGCAGGCGGTGCATCGTGCCGGCCAGCGCATCGATCCAGCACAGGGCCTGCGCCTCGGCGTCCCAGCAGGGGCTTTCGCCCAGCTGGTCGCGCGTGGTGCCCAGGCGGCGGATGTCGAGATGCGGCATGCCCCGCAGTGTGCGCAGCCGGTCCGGGCCCCGATGTGCAGGACACGGAAAGCATCTTTTCATTGATCGAGATCAAGGTCTGTGGACACCCCCCTAGACTGGCCGCCACGCCCGAGACAGGGCCCAAGACCCGGAGACACACCATGAGCCATCGCCGCCACTTCCTGGCCGGCCTGCTGCTCGGCGCCTGCGCGCTGAGCCCGGCCTTCGCCCAGCAGAACGTCACCCGCATCGTGGTGCCCTTCGCCGCCGGGGGCGGTACCGACCAGTACTGCCGCATCCTGGCCCAGGAGCTGAACAAGCACGGCATGAACGTCATCATCGACAACAAGCCCGGTGCGAGCGGCATCCTGGCGGCCGACTACGTGGCCCGCTCCAAGCCGGACGGCCAGACGGTGCTGGTCTCGTCGCTCGGCACGCTGGCCAACAACATCGCGCTGTACGACAAGCTGCCCTACGACCCGGCCAAGGACTTCGCCTCGGTCACGCAGATCGCCTATCAGCCCTCGGTGATCGTGGGCCGCACCGACCTGCCCTACAAGAACATCAAGGAGATGGTGGCCTATGCCAAGGCCAACCCCGGCAAGATCAACCGCGGCTCGCCGGGTGCCTCCATCCTGACCAACCTGGCGCCCATCGCCTTCGAGCGCGCCCAGGGCTTCAGCACCACGCACATCCCCTTCAACGGCGACGCGCCGGCACTGCAGGCCCTGCTGGGTGGGCAGATCGACATCCACGGGACTTCCATCACCGGCTCGCTGCCCTACATCAAGGCCGGCAAGCTGCGCGTGCTGGGCGTGATGGACGACCAGCGCCTGCCGCAGATGCCCGACGCCCCCACCTTCAAGGAGATGGGCTACGACATGGTGGCCACGCTCTGGTATTCGTTCTCGGTGCCGGCCGGCACGCCGCGCGCCGCGATCGACAAATTGAACAAGGCCGTCAACCAGGTGATCGCCGACCCCGAGTTCGTGGCCCGCGCCCGCGCCATCGGCATGGAGCCGCGCGGGAGCACGCCCGAAGAGCTGGACCGCTTCGTCAAGACCGAATCGGACCGCTGGCTGCCATTGCTGCAGAGCCTGAACATCCCCAAGCAAGGCACTTGAAGCCCCGCCCGCCATGACGTCCCTGTCTCCCGCCCCGCTCGCCGGCCTGCGTGTGCTGGACCTGTCCCGCGTGATGGCGGGCCCGCTGTGCGCGCAGGCGCTGGCGGACCTGGGCGCGGAGGTGATCAAGGTGGAGCATCCCGAGCGCGGGGACGACACGCGCGACTGGGGGCTGCGCATCGGCCAGCACAACACCACCTACTTCAACAGCTGCAACCGCAACAAGCGCTCGGTGGCCCTCGACCTGCAGACGCCCGAGGGCCGCGACATGGCGCGGCAGCTGGCGGCGAAGAGCGACGTGCTGATCCAGAACTTCAAGCACGGTGGTGCCGAGAAGATGGGCCTGGGCTATGAGGACCTGAAGGCGCTGAATCCCGGGCTCGTCTACTGCTCCATCGCGGGTTACTCGGCGCTGGGGCCGGAGCGCGCGCGTCCGGGCTACGACCTGGTGATCCAGGGCGAGACGGGCCTGATGGCGATGAACGGCGAGGAGGGCCAGGGCCCGCTCAAGTTCGGCATCGCGGCAGTGGACATGTTCACCGGCATGTATGCGGGACAGGCGATCCTGGCCGTGCTGCACGAGCGCCACCGCACGGGCCGTGGGCGGCACATCCAGATGTCGCTGTACGACGGCGGCATGATGATCACGTCGTACTACGGTCTCACGGCCTGGATGCAGCAGGCCGATCCGCCCAAGTTCGGCAACTCGCATCCATCGATCGTGCCGTACGGTGTGTTCGACGCGGCCGACGGACCCGTGGTGATCGCGGTGGGCAACAACGGTCAGTTCCGCAAGTTCTGCGAGGCCGTGATCGACCGGCCGGACCTGCCGCAAGACCCGCGCTTCGCGCAGAACACCGAGCGCTCGAAGCACCGCGCCGTGCTGCTGCCCATCCTGCTGGCCGAGATCGCGAAGCATCCGCGGGCGCTGCTGATCGGGCGCATGGATGCCGCGGGCATTCCCTGCGGCGAGGTGCTGGGGCTGTACGAGGCGCTCGGTTCGAAGCGCACGCGTGAGGTGGGCCTGTGGCACAGCTTCGAGGACAGCGAGGCCGGCACGCAGGGCGTGCACGCACCGCCTTACGTGTTCGACGGCCAGCGCGCGCCGGTGCACCAGCCGCCGCCGCATCTGGGCGAGCACACGGCCGAGGTGCTGGGCGAGCTGCTCGGTTTGCAGGGCAGCGATCTGGAAGGTCTGCGGGCGCGGCAGGTGATCCGGTAGCGCGGGTTCGTCGGGGTCTCACTGACCGGCGGGAAAGATCCGCCGCTTCTCCTGCGTCGACCGGCGGTCGTGTCCTGGGACGATGGGTGGCAGGGGCCTGGTGCGCTGGCGAAGCGTCTCGGGGCAGTGGTGGTAGGACGCTGGTGCACTGGCAATAGGGCCTCGGGCACTGGCAATAGGGCGCCGGGCACTGGCGATAGGGGTACTAACCCGGCGGAGGACGCCGGCATGCGCGCTCCCGGTGCACGCTCGCGCCGACCGGCTTGCTGCACGACACGGGTGCCCGCTCTCCACCGACGTGCTTGCCGCACTGCACGGCGCCGCGAATGGCACCTCCGCACGCACACCGGCATCCTCCGCCTCGACGTTGCGCGCGAGCCCTCCGCTGTTCAGGTCATGGGGCCTTGAGACCATCAGGGCCGTGGAGTCCTTGAGTCCTTGAGTCCTTGAGTCCTGAAGTCCTGATCCTGCGTTTCAGGGCAAGGCGGGCCCGTCAACCCCCAGACCGTTCGAGCTGAGCCTGTCGAAGCCTCGCACCTGTGGGCGGCACGCAGGCAGGTCAAGCAGCGCCGGGCATTTGCGCCGCGCTCCGCTCTGCCCTTCGACGAGCTCAGGGCGAACGGAGTTAGGACCCGTATGGCCGAACCCGGCCGTTCGGGCGCAGCGTCGAGGCGGAGGATGCCGGTGTGCGTGCGGAGGTGCCATTCGCGGCGCCGTGCAGTGCCCCGAGCACGTCGGTGGAAAGCGAGCACCCGTCCGGCGAGGCAAGCCGGTCAGCGCGAGCGTGCACCGGGAGCGCGCATGCCGGCGTCCTCTGCCGGGTTAGCTTCACGGCACCCGCCATGCCACCCTTGAGGCGCACCAAGCACCAAGCACCAAGCACCAAGCACCAAGCACCAAGCACCAAGCATCAGACACCAGGCACCAATCACCACACCCGAGAACGCAAACGCGCAGACGGGCCCGCTCAATCGGCCAGCCGATACCCCGCCGCCGCAATCGTCCGCTTGGCAATGTTGAGCTGATGGATCTGGCTCGTGCCCTCGTACAGCCGGAACAGCCGCACGTCCCGGTAGAAGCGCTCGATCGGATGGCCCTGGATGAAGCCCGTGCCGCCCAGCATCTGTACGCACCGGTCGGCCACGCGGCCGCACATCTCGGATGCGAAGTACTTGCAGATCGACGCCTGCAACGTCACATCCTGCCCCGCATCGCGCTCGCGCGCCGTCTGCAGGATCAGCGCGCGCGCCGCCTGGATCTCGGTCTGGCAATCGGCAATCAGCGCCTGCATCAGCTGGAAGGCCGCCACCGGCTGGCCGAACTGCCGGCGCTGCGTCGTCCAGGCGATGGCCTCGTCCAGCATGCGGATCGCCGGCCCCGTGCACAGCGCCGCCAGGTGGATGCGCTGCTTGTTCAGCACCTTCATCGCGGTCTTGAAGCCCGTGCCCTCGGTCCCGCCGATGAGGTGGCTGGCCGGCACCCGGCAGTCCTGCAGATGCACCTCCGACACGGGCGATCCGGCCTGGCCCATCTTGCGGTAGGGCGTGCCAGTACCCAGGCCGGGCATGTCCCGCTCGACGAGGAAGGCGCTGATGCCGCGTGCGCTCGCGTCCTGCGGATCGGTACGCGCCATCACCGTGAACAGACCGGCGATGGGCGCGTTGGTGATGAAGCATTTGGTGCCGTTCAACACATAGTGATCGCCGTCGCGCACGGCCGTGGTCTTGAGCGCCGTGGCGTCCGAACCGGCTTCGGGCTCGGTCAGCGCGAAGGCGCCCGTGAGCTGGCCGCTGGCGAGCAGCGGCAGGTAGCGGTCCTTCTGCGCGGGCGTGCCATCGGCCACCAGCGCCTCGGAACCGATGCCGGTGTTGGTGCCCACGCGCGCCCGGAAAGCCACCGAGGCCTGCGAGAGTTCCATCGCCGCCAGCACCAGCTCTTCCGTCGTCATGCCGGCGCCGCCCCAGGCCTCGGGGATGGACCAGCCGAAGAAGCCCAGGCGCGCCATGTCCTCCACCAGGTCGGCGGGCACCTCGTCGCGGACCTCGACCTCGGCCTCGCGCGGGATCAGGCGCTCGCGCACATAGCGGCGCAGGGATTGCAGGGTTTCGTCGAAGGCGGCGGTGTCGCGGATCATGGTCGTGGGGGATGAAGGATGAAGGGGAGAAGGGTGGGCCGTGGGCCAAGGTCACTCAGTCATGCCCTGCGCGTGTGCCCAGGCTTCGACAGGCTCAGCCCGAACGGCTCTGGGTCGGCCATCGTGCATTGGGCCGTGAGGCGGGGGGACGGAGAGGCTCCACGGCGTGGCTGGCACCTCACAGCGCACCGGCCGCACGCAGCCCGCGCAGGTCCTCGGCCGTGAGCCCCAGCGCGCCGAAGACCTCGGCGTTGTGCTCGCCCACCGCCGGGCCGGTGCGCGGCGGCGCGAAGGCATGGCCGCCGAAGCGCGGGACCACGGCCGGCGCCGGCACCGAGCCCAGCTCGGCATCGGGCAGGCGCACGATGGCGTCCCGCGCCGCGAAGTGCGGATCGGCCAGCACGTCGTCGATGTCGTAGACCTTGCAGAAGGGCACCGAATGCGCATCGAGCGCGGCCCGCAGCTCGTCATGGCTGTGCGCGGCGCACCAGGCGGCGACGCGTCCGTCCAGCGCATCGAGGTGCCGCACCCGCAGCGGGTTGGTGGTGAAGCGCGGGTCGGCCGCCATGTCGGGCGCCTGCATGGCCACGCACAGGCGCCGGAAGATGGCATCCGACGAGCCCACGAGCGTGATCCAGTCGCCGTCCTTCGTGCGATAGATGTTGGACGGCGCGGTGTAGGTGGCGCGGGCGCCGCTGCGCTGGCGCGCCTGGCCGGTGCGCTCGCGCTCCACGGCCAGCGGCTCCAGCACGCGCAGCAGCGCCTCGGTGGCCGACAGGTCGATCTCGCGGCCGGGCGCATCGGGGCAACGCGCCCGCTCGGCGGCCGCTGCGGCGATGGCGAAGGCGCCGAACAGGCCGGCCATCGAATCGCCCAGCGGAAAGTTGACATGCTGCGGCGGGCCGTCCGCCTCGCCGGTCAGATGGGCCAGGCCACCCATCGCTTCGAAGATGCGCGCGAAGCCGGGCCGGCCCGCATAGGGCCCGGTCTGGCCGAAGCCGGTGAGCCGCAGCACGATGAGGCGCGGATTGGCCTGGTGCAGCGTTGCCAGGTCCAGTCCCCAGCGGTCGAACGTGCCGGGGCGGAAGTTCTCCACCAGCACGTCCATGCCGGCCACCAGACGCAGAAACAACGCGCGACCGACGTCGGTGCGCACGTCGAGCGTGATGCCGCGCTTGCCGCGGTTGAGCACCTTCCAGTACAGGGCATGGCCGGGCTCCACCGGCGCCAGCGAGCGCAGGGCGTCACTGCCGTCGGGCAGTTCCAGCTTGGTCACCTCGGCACCCAGATCGGCGCAGAGCGTGGCGGCGAAGGGCGCGGCCACGACGGTGGCCATGTCCAGGATGCGCAGGCCGTGCAGCGGCCCTTGCGCGGGATCGAAAGCGTCGGGCATGCCTCAGTCCACCCGCGCGCCGGTGGACTTCACCAGCGCCGCCCAGCTGCGGCTGTCCTTGGCGATGAGCGCGCCGAAGTCCTCGGGGCTGCCGCCGCCGGGCTCGGCGCCCAGGTCCACCAGGCGCTTGCGGATCTCCGGCTTGGCCACGGCCGCCACCGCCACTTCGTTCAGCTTCGCGACGATGGGTCTGGGCGTGCCGGCCGGCACCATCAGGCCCTTCCAGGCGGTGACGTTGAAGCCGGGCAGGCCGGACTCGGCCACGGTGGGAATGTCGGGGGCACCGCTCGCGCGCGACGGGCTGGCCACGCCCAGGGCCCGCAGGCGGCCGGACTGCACCTGGGGCAGCAGCGCCGGCATGTTGTCGATCATCACCGTGATCTGGCCCGAGATCAGGTCGTTCATGGCCGGCGCGCTGCCCTTGTAGGGCACATGGACCATCTGCGTGCCCGCCATCTGGTTGAACAACTCGCCACCCAGGTGCGCGGGCGTGCCGTTGCCCGGCGAGCCGAAGGAGACCTTGCCCGGATTGGCCTTGGCATAGGCGATGAACTCGCGCACATCGCGCGCCGGCACCGACGGCGTGACGGCCATGAGCTGATGGTCGCGCGCCAGCAGCACCACCGGCGCCAGGTCGGTGGCCGGGTTGTAGGGCATGCGGCCGTACAGGCTGGGATTGATGGCGATGGGGCCGGCCGCCGCCAGCAGCAGCGTGTAGCCGTCGGCCGGCGACTTGGCCACCATGTCACCGGCGATGTTGCCGCCGGCGCCGGGGCGGTTGTCCACCACCACGGGTTGGCCCAGTCCGGCGCGCAGTTCCTCGGCGATGAGCCGGCCCACCACGTCGGCAGAGCCGCCGGGCGCGAAGGGCACGACCAGGCGGATCGGCTTGGTGGGATAGGCGGCCTGCGCCGAGGCCAGCGGCGCGGCCAGTGCGAGGCCGGCCGCCAGCGTGGCGGCCATCAGTTGCTTGAACATGGTTGTCTCCGAGGATGCATGCGCTCGTTGGCGCGACGTGGCCCGAAGACTAGGCAGACGCAATCCTGCCGCCAAACGCTGTTTCGCTATATTGGACAGACCGCACCCCGCACATACCCCCTCCCCTGCCCTCCTCCTTGATGCCGACCGCCGACCCGCGCTTCGCCGCCACGCTGGCCCATGGCCTGGACGTGCTGGAAGCCTTTGCCGGCGCGCCCGCCGTGCTGACCAATGCGGCGCTCGCGCAGCGCACCGGCCTCGCCCGCGCCACCATCACACGCCTCACCACCACGCTGGCCAGCCGCGGCCTCGTCGTCCCCGCCGGCGAAGGGCGTGGCCACCGGCTGGGCAGCGGCGCGCTGACGCTGGGCTATCCGCTGCTCGCGCAGCTGGGCCTGCGACGCATCGCCCGGCTGCCGATGAAGCAGCTGGCCGATGCGCTGGGCGCCTCGGTGTCGCTGGGCATGCGCGACCGGCACCGCATGGTCTATGTGGAGACCTGGCGCAACAACGACCCGCTCACCTTTCAGCCCGACCTGGGGGCGCCGCTGCCCCTGCTGGACACGGCCATTGGCCGCGCCTGGCTGGCCACAGCGACGCCATCGGAACGCGAAGCAGCCCGCGTGGCGCTCGCCGTCGTGGACGGCGCGCAAGCCAGCCGCTTCGACCGCGTGCTGCGCGAAGCCCAGCGGCAGTGGGCCGCGCAGGGCTTCTGCCACTCCGAAGGCGACTGGCTGCCCGACGTGCACGCGGTGGCCGTGCCGCTGCGCATCACGCTGCAGGGCGAGCACCTGCTGCTCAACGCCGGCCTGCCCGCGCGGCGGCTGGCACCGCGCGCGTTGCAGCGGGAGATCGGCCCATGTCTCGTGCAGCTGGCACGCACCATCGAGGCCGACTGGCAGCGCGCCCTGCTGCGCGACGGCGCGGGCCAGCCACCGGCCGTGCCACCCGCGCCCGCCTGGCTGGTGGGCCACGGAACGGCGGCCGTGCAGGACGATCCACGCGATGGCGGCTTCGCCCGCACGCTGGCGCATGGCATCGACCTGCTGCGCAGCTTCACGCCGGGCGAGCCCGCCCTGGGCATCCGCGCGCTGGCGCGGCGGCTGGGGCTGGCGCCCAACACCGTGCAGCGACTGGTGCACACGCTGATGGAACGCGGCTATCTGCGGCGCGACGAGGCCACGGCCGGCTACCGCCTGGCGCCGGCCGTGCTGGCCGCGGCCTATCCCATGCTCTCGGGACTGCCGCTGCGACGTCGCGCCCGGCCCGCCATGCTGGCGCTGGCCGCGCGCACCGGCGGCGCCGTCTCGCTGGGCCTGACACACGAGACCAGCATGGTCTATGTCGAGACCGCCTGGCAGACCGACGCGCGCCTGCTGCCGCCCGACACCGGCGCCCCCATGCCCATGCTGCACACCGCCATGGGCCGGGCCTGGCTGGCCAGCGTGGACCACCCGACGCGCGAGGCCCTGCTGCACCGCCTGCGCCTGACGCAACCCGAGGCCTTCGCGCCGCTATGGCCGGCCGCCAGTGCGGCCATGGCCGACTGCCGGCGGCAGGGGTGGTGCAGCTCGGCCGACTTCCGTCCCGAGATCGTGGCGGTGGCCGTGCCCTTCAGCCGACCTGTCGAGGGCCTGCGCTACGTGATGAACTGCGGCGTGCTGCGCGACCAGGCGGCCGACCCCCGCCGGCTGGCGCAGATCGGCGCCTGGCTGCGCGAGACGGTGGTGGAGCTGGAGACGCCTGGCCCGGCCGGCTGAGCTGCCCGGCGGGCCGCCATCGGTTGCCAGCCCCACCGGCTGCGGAGCGTGGGGGCCGGTCGTCCCATGTCAGGCTGGGCCGCTTCGATCATGGCTCGTGGTGCGCATCGAAAGCCTTGTTGCAATGCGAACGAGAGGCCCATCGTGGTCGCTCGCTGGTGGTCTCCCTGGCGGATCACGCGGCCGGCGCCCCGGCCGGAAGGTGGAGAAAGCGCGCCGCATTCCGATGCAGGAGCGCCTGGGCCGTCGGGGCATCGAAGCCTGCGGCCTCGATGCGCTCCACCGGCATGCGATCGCGGAAGTTGAAGGGGTAGTCGGTGCCCACCATCAACTGGCCGGCACCGAACTGATCGACCAGATGGCGAAGCGTCCGCGCATCGAAGACAAGCGTGTCGTAGAACAGTTGGCGAGCCTGTTCCACCGGCGAGGCGCCGAGGCTCTGCCTCAGTTCAGGAAAGACGTCCCAGCCCTGTTGCAGGCGCGGCAACAACGATGCGAGCGTGCCGCCTCCGTGGCTGAAGGCGATGCGCAATCTCGGGCGGCGCGACATCAGATTGCCGGTGATGACCGATGCCGCCGCCAATCCGACGTCCCCCGGATAGGCCAGCACCTGTTGCAGAGAGGCGGGGCCGACGAGCCGCTCCATGCCCGCCGGTCGCAGTGCGTGGACGAACACCGCGGCGCCGAGCCCTTCGCAGGCCTCGAAGAATGGATCGAGCTGTGGTGCACCGACCGGCACGCCATTGATGTTGCTGCCGATCTCCACGCCGGCGAATCCGAGCGTCTTGACCACGTACTCCAGCTCCGCAATGGCCAGGTCCAGATCCTGGAGCGGAACCGCACCCAGCGCCGCGATACGGCCGCCTCCCTCGTTCACCATCGATGCCATGCAGTCGTTGGTGTAGCGAAGCAGCTGCTGCGCGTCCGCAGCCGCCATCCAGTAGGAGAGCAGCTCCGGCATCGGCGAGATCACCTGCATGGCCAGGCCCATGGCGGCGAGATCGTCGAGACGCCGGGCGGTGTTCCAGCAGCCGTCGGAGACGGTGCGATACACCTTGCCCGCGATGATCACGTGGCGATGGCAGGCATGGGCGGGAGCCATCGACGGCCACTCGGCGGGAAGCCTGTCGCCGATATAGCTCGGAAAGTTCTCCGGCACCACATGCGCGTGGACATCGATGCCGCACGGGCAGGCTGCAGGGTGTTTCATCGTGTTCCGGGTTGGCGCCGGGGGCGGCCATCGACAGCCTCTCGATCGCGGAAACGGCCCGCACCGGCAACGGCGCCCACGGCGGGCGCCGCGCCCCGGTGCCCATGCGCGACGTATCGCACGGCGGCCAGGCTCAGCCCCACTGCAGCCCGACGGCCTCCACGCCCGCGATGCAGATCAGCTCGTCCTCGTCGCCCGTGCCACCGCTGGCGCCCACGGCGCCGATCACCGTGCCGGCGGCATCCTTGATGACCACGGCGCCGGTCTGCGGCAGGAAGCGGCCCTGCGCCGTGGCCGACAGCGAGACGAAGAAGTTCGGGTTGTCGCGGGCCCGTTCGGCCAGCGCACGGCTGGCCACGCCCATGCCCACCGCACCCCAGGCCTTGGCCCGGGCGACGTCGAAGCGGAACATGCTGGCGCCGTCCTCGCTGGCAAAGGCCTTGAGGTGGCCGGCGCCGTCGAGCACGGCCACGGCCATGGGTTTGAAGCCGCGTTCGCGCGAACGCGCCAGGGCGGCGGCCAGCAGGCGCTGGGCCTGGTCGAGGGTGAGGGAGGCGGTCATGGCGTGTTCCAGGAAGTGCGTCAAAAAGCGATCAGGCCGATGGGGCCGCAGGCAGGCGCGTGAGCGCCTCGAAACCGTACTGGTTCATGCTGCCGAACATCGGCCCGGCCGGATGGGGCAGGAAGTCGGTGCGGCAGTCCAGCACCGCCGGCAGGCCGCTGGCCCAGGCCCGTTCCATGGCCGGACGCACGTCCTGCGGCGCCAGCACGCGCTCGCCGTGGCAGCCGAAGCCGCGTGCCACCGCCGCATAGTCGGTACCCGACAGGTCGGTGCCCAGCTCGAAGTCCAGCGCCTTGCGCTGGCCGGCGCGGATGATGCCCCAGGCCTCGTTGTTGTGGATCACCACCAGCACGGGCAGCCGGTGGCGCCGCGCCGTATCCAGTTCGCTCAGCGTGAAACCGAAGGAGCCGTCGCCCGTGATCAGCGCCACCGGCCGGCCCGGATGCACCGCCTGCAGCGCCAGTGCATAGGGCAGGCCGAAGCCGAGGTGGCTCATGCCCGGCTCGTGGAAGCGCGTGCGCGGTGCGTTCACGGGCGTCAGGTCGTTGGACCAGAACGTGGTGTGGCCGCCATCGAACACCGCCAGTGCGTCGGCCGGCAGTGCTGCGCCGATCTCGCGCGCCAGCGCCGCCGGATGCATGGCGGCGCCCTCCTCGCGGGGCGCATCGGCCGCGGCATGCAGGGCGGCCTCGTAGCGCTGGCGGCCTTCCCTCATGCGCGGCAACCAGTCGGCCTCCACCGCCAGCTCGCCGGTCTGCAGGGCAGCGCACAGGTCGTCCAGCGCGGCGCGGGCGTCCGCCTGCATCGCCACCTCGTGCACCGCCGGATGGCCCAGCGCCGAGGGGTCGAGGTTGATGGCGATGGTGCGATGGCTGCGCCGGGCCAGCGGGCCCTGCGCGTCCCACATCCAGGACGACCAGCGGCAGCCCACGGCCACGATCACGTCCGCCTCGGCAAAGGCCGCCTGCACCGGGGCACCGGCGATGAGGCCGCCATGACCGATGAAATGTGCACTGGTGGTGGGCACCACGCCCAGCGCCATCTGCGTGGGCACCACCGGGCAGCCCAGGCGCGCGGCCAGGTCCTGCACCTGCGCCGCCGCGTCGCTGGCCACCACCCCGCCACCCGCCACGATCAGCGGACGGCGCGCCGCGCGCAGCAACGCGGCCGCCTGCGCCACAGACTGGGCATCCGGCCGCGGCCGACCGATGGCGCGGTAGCGGTGCGGCGGCAGGTCGAACTCGTCATCGGCGAAGGCGCAGCGCTGGGCCAGCACGTCCTGCGGAATGTCCAGGTGCACCGGACCGGGCCGGCCACCCAGGGCTTCGCGCAGCGCGCGGCGCACCAGCTCGGGCAGGCGCCGGGCGTCGTGGACGACGGCATTCCACTTCGTGATGGCGCGGCTCACGGCCACCGCATCCAGGTCCATGAACATGCCGCTGTGCGGGTAGGCGGCGGCGCGGTGCTGGTTGGTGGTGATGGCCAGCAGCGGCAATTGGTTGGCAAAGGCCACACCCAGGCCCGAGATCAGGTTGAGCCCGCCCGGCCCCATCTCGCCGATGGCCACGGCCAGCCGGCCGGTTCCGGCGAAGGTGGCCGCCGCCATCATGGGCGCCGCGGCCTCGTGCCGGGTGCCGATGAAGCGCAGCCCCGGCTGGCCCGCGATGGCATGCAGCAGCGGCGCCAGCTTGCCGCCCACGATGCCGTAGGCCTGCTCCACGCCCTCGACCGCCAGCAGCCGCACCAGCGCCTGCGCACCCGTCAGTTCGATCACCATGCTGTCAGTCCTCCGCGGTAAAGCCCGAGGACTTCACGATGGGCGCCCAGCGCGCCAGATCGCCGCGCACCAGTTGGGCGAATTCCTCCGGCGACTGGTGGAAGGGCTGCAGCCCGTTCCTGGCCAGGCTGTCGACCAGCGCCGGATCGCGCAGGCCTTCGCCCACCAGCGCGTTCAGCTGCTGCACCCGCTCGCGCGGCGCGCGGGCCGGCAGGAACCAGCCCAGCCATTCTTGCACCACCACGTCGGCGAGTCCCTGTTCGACGAAGGTGGGCACATCGGGCAGGAAGGGCGAGCGCTGCGCACTGGAGACGGCCAGTCCGCGCAGCCGGCCACTGCGGATGTAAGGCATGACCTCGCCCAGCACGCTGATGCTCACCGGCACCTGGCCGCCCAGCACATCGTTGAGCAGCGGCGCGCCGCCCTTGTAGGGCACGGCCGTGAGCTTGCGGCCGCTGTGGCGCTCCAGCAGCATGCCCACGAAGTGCAGGGCCGAGCCCGCCGCCGGCACGCCATAGGTGGCGGCCTGCGGATTGGCCTGCACCCACTTGAGGTAGTCGGCCAGCGTACGTACCTCGGCCGGCACGCCGGGCCCGGCGGTGAGCACGAAGGCATAGTTGACCGTGCTGCACACCGGCACGAAGTCCGCGAGCGGGTCATAGCTCAGCTTGCGGTAGGTGTTGGGGTACAGCGTCATCGGCGAGCTGGGGATCTGCAGGATCGTCATGCCGTCGGGCACCGCCCGGCGCACGTAGTCCACCGCGATGCGGCCGCCGGCGCCCACCCGGGCATCGACCACCACGCCGGGCGCATAGCGCCCGCGCAGCTTCTCGGCCAGCGGGCGCGCCACCTGATCGCCCATGCCGCCGGCCGGAAAGCCCGAGATGATGAAGGCGGTGCGCTCGGCCTGTGCGTGTGCAAGGGACGGGCCCAGCGCACCGG
Source organism: Pseudacidovorax sp. 1753 (assembly GCF_040544975.1). Lineage (NCBI taxonomy): Bacteria > Pseudomonadati > Pseudomonadota > Betaproteobacteria > Burkholderiales > Comamonadaceae > Pseudacidovorax > Pseudacidovorax sp. 1753. Next base: position 105,117 of record NZ_JBEPKY010000006.1, read on the forward strand.
CGAGCGCGCCCGCGCCGGCCTGGCGGATGAAGTCGCGGCGTTGCATGTCGCTTCCCCCGGCCCGGCTCATTCGGGCTGCAGGCCGATGGTCTTGACGGCCACCGCCCAGCGCTCGCGCTCGGCCTTCATGAAGCTGCCGAACTCGGCCGGGCTCATGGGGCCTTCGGCCATCGTGCCCAGCGCGGCCAGGCGCTGCGCGGTCTCGGGCTGGGCCATGACCTTGTCCAGGTCGGCATTGATGCGGGCCACGACCGCAGCGGGCGTGCCGGCCGGCGCGAAGACGCCGTTCCAGCCGGTGAACTCGAAGCCCGGCAGGGTCTCGGCCACGGTGGCCACCTGCGGCCACTGCGGCAGCCGCTTGCCGGTGCTCACGGCCAGCGCACGCACCTGCCCCCCCTGGATGTAGGCGGTGAGGGCCGCCTCGGGCAGGCACACCAGCTGCAGCCGGCCGCCCAGCAGGTCCTGCAGCGCCTCGGGCGCCTTGGTGTAGGGCACCTGGTTGAGCTTGATGCCGGCGGTGGCGGCCATGCTGTCGAGCACCATGCCCGAGAAGGTCTTGGGCCCCTCGGTGCCCGCGGCCAGCATCCCGGGCTGGGCCTTGGCGCGGGCGATGAGGTCGGGCAGGTCCTTGGCCGGGAAGCTGGCCGCGGCAGCCAGCACGAAGGGGCTGCGCCCGACCAGCCGCACCGGCACGAAGTCGCGCGCCGGGTCGTAGGGCAGCGACTTGAAGGTGAACACGTTGGTCACCATGGCCGCGGTGGTGGCGTAGTAGAGCGTGTAGCCGTCGGGTGCGGCACGGGCCGCCACCTGGGCGCCGATCACGTTCTGGCCGCCGGGGCGGTTGTCGATGATCACGGCCTGCTGCCACAGGCGCGAAAGCTGGTCGCCGATCTGGCGGGCCAGGATGTCCGGCCCCGAGCCCGCGGGCTGCGAGAGCACGAAGCGCACGGGCTTCTCGGGCCAGGACTGGGCGCGCGCCGCAGGGGCGGCAAGGGGCAGGGCCAGGGCGGCCAGGGCCTGCTGGAATTGGCGTCGGTTCATGGTGCGTTGTCTCCGTCTGTGGTTGTTGTCGTCGTCGAAAGCGTGGCCTGCCTCGCCGCCGTGATTGCGGCGGGCGCCGTTCAGGCGGCGCAGGCCGTGGCCAGGCCGAGGCGCGTGGCGGCCTCGTCCAGCAGGGCGCTGATGTCCTCGGCCCGCGCCGCGGTGCCGAACACATAGTGGTCGGGCCGCACCAGCGCGGCCACCGCCGCGTGCCGGGCGAACCAGTCGCGCACCACGCCCTCGGTCTCGGGCTGCTCGCCCAGGTTGAGGAGGCGCAGGCCGTCGAAGCCGCCCTCGGGCAGAGGCACCCCGGCGGCCATCACCAGCCGCCAGCCAGGGTCCAGCAGCGCGTCCATGCGCCGCGGCCCCTGCGCCGTGCGCAGCCAGGGTTGGGGAAACAGGCCGCCCCGGCCGCCGGCGGATCGCTCGGCCAGCAGGCCGGTCTCGAGCCCGGGCAGGATGTCCTGCCTGGGCGTATCGCGCACCTCGCCGCCGGCCTCGGCCAGCAGGCGGCGGTCGCGCTCGCGGGCGCGGTCGGTGTCGCGCTCGCAGATCACGGCGCCCACCTGCTTGATGCGGCTGGTGAGTTCGCGCACATGGGCACGGCGCTCGTGGCCATAGCTGTCCAGCAGCGCCTCGGCCGCCTCGCCCTGAACCTCGCCGCCCAGCACGGCGCCCAGCTTCCAGGCCAGGTTGGCCGCATCGCGGATGCCCTGGCACATGCCCTGGCCCAGGAAGGGTGGCTGCATGTGGGCCGCATCGCCCGCCAGGAAGACGCGGCCGCGCCGCCAGTCGGCCGCCACCAGCGCATGGAAGCGATAGCTGGCCTGTCGCCAGAGCTCGCCGTGCTCCGGGCCGATCCAGCGCGACAGCAGCCGCCAGGTGGCCTCGGGCGTGGCCATCTCCCGCGGGTCCTCGCCGGCCTTGAGCGAGATCTCCCAGCGGCGGTGGTTGCCCGGGCCCAGCACCAGGGTGCAAGGCCGATCCGGCTCGCAGTACTGCACGCTCACTGCTGGCAGGCGGGCCATGCCGGCGGCGTTGAGCAGAACGTCCACCACCAGCCACGGCTCGTCGAAATCCAGGTCCTCCAGCGGCAGGCCCAGCTGCGTGCGCACGCCGCTGCTGCCGCCGTCGCAGGCGATGGCATAGCGGGCCTGCACGGTGTGGCTGCGGCCCTCGCGCTGCAGGGTGAGCTGCACGCCTTCGGCGTCCTGCGCGATGGCGGTCATCTCCACGCCCAGCTCCACCGTCACGTTGGGCAGGCGCGCCACGCGCTCGCGCAGCGCCCGCTCCACCGGCGGCTGGGTGAACACCAGCGAGGGCGTGTAGCCCTGCGGATAGGGCGGCGGCAGCATGGTCATGCGCCGGATCAGCTGCCCGTCCACGCCGAAGTACTCCGAATTGGAGAAGGGCTCGGTGAAGGGTGCGATGGCCTCCACCACGCCCAGCTGCTGGAAGACGCGCATGATCTCGTGGTCCAGCGCGATGGCGCGGGGGATCTGGTAGACCTCCGTCAGCCGGTCGCACACATGGACCTTGAAGCCGCGCTGGCCCAGCAGCCCGGCGGCCACCTGGCCCACCGGCCCGTAGCCCACGATGGCGACGTCGTAGACAGGCGCGGCCGTCATGCCTGCGCTTCCCCGACGATGGGGTTGGAAAGCAGACCGACGCGCTCGATCTCCACCTCGTAGGTGTCGCCGGCCTTCATCCACACCGGCGGCGTGCGCGCCTGGCCCACGCCGGCGGGCGTGCCCATCACGATCACGTCGCCCGGCTCCAGCGTGAGCACCTCGGCCAGCAGGGCGATGGTCTCGGCCACGCCGAAGATCATGTCGGTGGTGTTGGCGTCCTGCATGACCTCGCCGTTGAGCCGGCCCTGGATGCGCAGGCCCGTTGCGCCGGGCGGCAGTTCGTCGGCCGTCACCAGCACCGGGCCGAAGCCGCCGGTGGCGTCGAAGTTCTTGCCGATGGTCCACTGCGGCGTGCGCTTCTGGTAGTCGCGCACGCTCATGTCGTTGAAGCAGCTGTAGCCGAAGACGTACTGCAGCGCATCGGCCTCCTTCACGTGCCGCGGCACTCGCCGCCCGATGACCACGGCCAGTTCGGCTTCGTAGTCGAAGCGAGGCGACACGCGCGGCACCACGCCGGCATCGCCATGGGCGATCAGCGAGCTGGCACCGCGGAAGAAGAACCAGGGGTAGTCGGGCTTCTCGCGCCCACCTTCCTTGGCATGGTCGAAGTAGTTGAGGCCCAGGCAGACCGTCTTGCCCGGCTCGGGCACCAGCGGGGCCAGCCGCACGCCGGCCATCGGCACGCGGGCAGCGCCGGCCTCGGCACAGGCCGCGGCCATGGCGGGCAGGTCGATGCCGGCGGTCAGCGCCGCGCGCAGGTCGTGCGGAATGCGGCCGTCGGCGTCGTGGAGGTCGATCAGCATGTCGCCGTCGACGAGGGCCAGGCGGGGTGCGCCATCGCGCAGGTAGGTGGTGAACTTCATGGAACGCCGTGCGGGAGAAGGAAGGAAGAGGAAGGAAGGAGGAGAGGTCGGCCTCGCTCAGGCCGGCGCGAACTGCACCTGCCGCTGCGCCGCCTTGAGTTCGGGGCCGGGCATGGGCGCAATGCCCCACTGGTCGATGCGGCCGGGCGGCCACTTCCAGTGCTCGGGCCCGCGCGAGACATAGCTGTCGTCCACCTGCTCCACCTCGGCCGTGTATTCGATGACCACGCCGAAGGGGTCGATGAAATAGTTGAAGAGGTTGTTGCCAGGGCCATGCCGGCCGGGGCCCCACTGGATGGGGTGGCCCGCGTCCTTCATGCGGCCACCCCCGCGCATCACCGACTCGAAGTCCGGCATCAGGAAGGCGATGTGGTTGAGCGCGTCGTTGTCGGTGATGCCGATGGCCAGGGTGTGGTGGTCCCGGTTGCAGTTCATGAAGGCCATGATCCCGGTGCGGTCCGCGAGCCGGAAGCCCATCGCCCGTTCGAAAAAGGCCTTGGTGTCGTCCACCGCATGGCTGTTGAGCACGGCATGGGTGAGGCGGATCGGCATGTCGGCCTGGGGCGGGTCGGCCTCGCGTCGCGCGTCGCCGTGCACCACCTGGAAGACGCGGCCGTGCGGGTCCTTGAACTTCATGCCGATGCCGCCGGCCGGGTCCTTGGTCAGCGCATGCGGCCCAGCGAGCAACGTGCCGCCGGCCGCCACGGCCGTCTCGCACAGGGTGTCGAGCGCCTCGCGGCTACGGGCGCGCAGCGTCACCTGCCGCACCTGGGGCGCATCGCCGCCCTGATGCAGGGCCAGCAGATAGTCGTCATCGCCGGTGCCGCGCAGGTAGAGCACGCCGTCGCCGCGGTGGGCCACGGCCAGATGCCAGGTCTGGGTGTAGAAGGCCTCGGCGCGGGCGAGGTCGGGCACGAACAGGGCCACGCTGCGCAGGCCCTCGATCCAGGGGGAACTCATCGTCTTGTCTCCTTCGCGCGGCTGCCGCGGGTTGCGGGTGGCCAGCGTCGTTGCGGTTGCGGCGGATCGTAGGAAGCGGGCCTGATCCTGTACAGACGATCTGGCCGATTCCTAAAATCGGTTTCATGGATATACGCTCGGTCGACCTCAACCTGCTGGTGCTGTTCGACACCCTCATTCAGACGCGCAGCGTCAACCGGGCCGCCGAGGCCATGGGCCTGAGCCAGTCGGCCACCAGTGGTGCGCTGGCACGGCTGCGCGGCGTGTTCGACGACGCGCTCTTCGTGCGCACCGCCGCGCAGATGGAGCCCACGCCGCGCGCCCAGCAGCTGGCCCCGGTGGTGCGACGGGTCGTGCAGACCATCCAGCAGGAGATCCTGCAATCGCCCCATTTCGAACCCGCCCAGGCGCAGCGCAGCTTCACCCTGCTCACGCCGGACATCGGCGAGGTGGCCTTTCTGCCCGGCGTGCTGCGGCGGCTGCAGCGCGAGGCGCCGGGGGTGCGCCTGCAGGCGGTCTCGCGCGCCCGCGCCGCGGCGGCCGACGCGCTGGAGAAGGGCGAGGCGGACCTTGCCATTGGCTTCTTCCCGGACCTGCAGAAGGCCGGCTACTTCCAGCAGTCGCTGTTCACCACCACGTACGAATGCATCACCAGTGCGGGCCACACGGCCCTGGGCGATCGGCCCACGCTCAAGCAGTACCTGGCGGCGCGGCATGTGGTGGTGCGGCCCGACGGCCGCGAGCACCTGCTGGAGCGCTTCCTGGACGCCAAGGGCTGGCAGCGGCAGGTGACGCTGGAGCTGTCGCACTTCATGAGCCTGCTGGCCCTGCTCCCCGGCACCGAGCTGGTGGCCACCGTGCCGCAGGACATCGCCACCGCCGTGGGCCGACACATTCCGTTGCGCACCCTGGTGCTGCCCTTCAAACCACCGCCGCTGCAGGTGCAGCAGTTCTGGCACCGGCGCATGCAGAACGACCCGGCCAACCGCTGGCTGCGCGGGCTGTTCCACGAGGTCAACCGGCGCGAGGCCGGGGCGCGACTGCCGGCCTGAGAAGGTTGGACGAGTCCGTCAGGTCCGCACGTCCTGCCGAAACGCGCCCACTCGGCGTTGGCAGGCGCCGCGGCGCCGTTCAGGTTGGAGCATGGCCGGGCGCCTATGCTGGGCGGCCTTGCACAGGCGGCCCGCCCACGCCTGCACTCTCCCTTTTCCTTTCGCATGACCCAACGATCCGCCCCCTTCTTCCTTCCACTGGCCCTGGACGCAACGGCGTCCCGTCGCCACGCCCTGCGCGCGGGCGCCGCGCTGCTCGCAGTCGCGCTGCTGCCCGGGGCCGGCGCCGCCGAGTCCGAGCTTGCCGTGGGCAGCGCCCTGCCGCCCCTCTCGGTCAACGACCAGTTCGACCGCCCCGTGGTGGTGGACGCCAGCACCCGGCTGGTGCTCTTCGCGGCCGACAAGGCGGCCGGCGATGTCGCCACCGAGGCCCTGAAGGCGCATCCGGAGGTGCTGGCCCAGCAGCGCCTGGTGTACCTGGCCGACATCAGCGGCATGCCGGCCGTCATCACCCGCATGTTCGCGCTGCCCAAGTTGCGCGACCTGCCCTTCCCCGTCGGTCTGGTGCGCGATGCCCAGGTCACGGCCGCCCTGCCGCGCAAGGCGGGAACGCTGACACTGCTCGTGCTCGACCAGGGCACGGTGCGCGGCATCGAGTTCCTGCGCGACGCCGACGCCGTGCGCACGCGGCTGGGCATGCCCGGCTGAGGCCACCCCCGCGCACCTGCCGGCCCCGCGCAAGCGCGCGGGCGCCGACGTTTGGGTTCGGCCGCCACGCCGCGCGACCGTAGGACCCGGTCGCCAGACGGCGGCTCTGACTGCCGTCCTACACGGGCGGCGCCCTCGTCCACCGGACGATCCTGCCGCAACGCAATCCGCGGAGGCTTCGCCCGTGACCCGTACCCCCGAAAAACCCCCCTTCAACGACGACCGCAAACCCGTGCGTGCCGAAGGCGGCCCACGCGAGGTGCAGGACCACAAGGACGACATCTTCTTCGCCGCCATCGAGATGACCCGCATGCCCATGCTGGTCACCGACCCGCGGCAGCCCGACAACCCCATCGTCTTCGCCAACCGCGCCTTCCTCTCGATGACCGGCTACACGCCGGAAGAGATCATGGGCACCAACTGCCGCTTCCTGCAGGGCCCGGGCACCGACCGCGCCTCGGTCGCCGTGATCCGCGAAGCCATCGAGAGCCGCACCGAGGTGCAGATCGAGCTGCTCAACTACCGCAAGGACGGCAGCACCTTCTGGAATGCGCTCTTCGTCTCGCCGGTGTTCAACCCGGCCGGCGAACTGGTGTACTTCTTCGCCTCGCAGCTGGACGTGAGCCGGCGTCGCGATGCCGAGGACGGCCTGGCCCAGGCGCAGAAGATGGAGGCGCTGGGCCAGCTCACCGGGGGTATCTCGCACGACTTCAACAACCTGCTGCAGGTGATGTCGGGCCACCTGGACCTGCTGGAGTTGCGCGGGCGCATGAACAAGCTCGACCCCGAGCATGTGCGCCGCGGCGTGGAAAACATCCGCGAGGCGGTGAGCAAGGCCTCGAAGCTCACCAGCCAGCTGCTGGCCTTCTCGCGCAAGCAGAGCCTGCGCGGGCGCGTGATCAACCTCAATGCCGTGACCAAGGACATGACCGACCTGGCGGTGCGCACGCTGGGCGAGCAGATCCACGTCGAGTTCAGACTGGAAGAGAACATCGGCAACTGCCAACTCGACCCGACGCAGCTGGAGGTGGCGCTGCTCAACGTGCTGGTCAACGCGCGCGACGCCATGCCCGAGGGCGGCACGCTCACGCTGCAGACGGCCAGCGTGGAGGTGGGCGAGGACGACGCCACGGCCTTCGCCGGCCTGCCGCCGGGCCGCTATGCCACGTTGTCGGTCACCGACACCGGCCACGGCATCGACAAGGCGCTGCTCGGCCGCGTGATGGACCCCTTCTTCACCACCAAGGAGGAAGGCAAGGGCACCGGCCTGGGCCTGTCGATGGTGTATGGCTTCGTCAAGCAGTCGGGCGGCACGGTGACGCTCTATTCCGAGCTGGGCATGGGCACCACGGTGCGCATGTACTTCCCCACCGTCGAGGCGCGGCCCACCGCCGCGGTGCGCGGCGTGCAGGCCCACTACCGCGGCGGCGACGAGCGCATCCTGCTGGTGGAAGACCGCGAAGAGGTCGGCCTGCTCGCCCGCGAGATGCTGGAAGGCTTGGGCTACACCGTGCGCATGGCCACCTCCGCGCAGGAGGCGCTCACGCTGTTCCGCAGCCTGGCGCCCTTCGAGCAGCCGGACCTGCTCTTCTCGGACGTGGTGATGCCCGGCGGCATGAACGGCTACACGCTGGCGCGCGAGATTCAGAAGCTGCGCCCCTCGGCCCGCGTGCTGCTGACCACCGGCTTCGATCGCGACCTGGGCAGCCTGGACCCGGTGGCGCCCGCGGAGTTCGAGATCATCAAGAAGCCCTACCGGCTGGTGGACCTGGCGCGCAAGGTGCGCGACGTGCTGGACGGGCCCACGGGCTCGCACACGGTGGGCGGCTGAGCGCCGCGCCTGGCGATGCCGTGCGCGCGGCCGCTCAGCGCAGGCCGGTCGTCGACGGCGTGCCGGTGTAGCGCTCGACGCGCTGGCCGGCCAGCTTCCAGCCGCTGACGGCCTCGCTGGTCTCGGAGCGTGCCACCTGGAGCCGGCCGCTGATCCAGACGGTGTCCATGGTGCCGACGGAGCGCGCAGGCGTATCCAGCCGCACATGCACGATCTGGTTGGCCGGCGGCGGCGGCGTGTGGATGCAGGCGCCGTAGTGCGGCACCAGCAGCAGCTCGCGCAGGCCCTGCGCCGTCTGCTCCAGCGGCACCACATAACCGGGCAGGCGCACCAGGGCGCCGTCCAGCGCGGCATTGGTGGGCGCCTGATCCCACACACGGCGCAGCCGCGCCAGAGCGGCCTTGGCGCGCGGGTCGTCGTCGGGCAGCTGGCGCAGGTCGACGCCGCCGGCGCTGAACTCGGCCCAGGGGTCCCAGCCCGCGGGCAGCAGGGCATCCCAGCCGATGGTGCGGTAGCCGGGCTCGCGGGCCCAGGCGGCCCAGGCGGCGCCCTGGAGCACGCCGGCAAGAAGGATTCTTCGCGACAGCATCATGGTCGGTTGCCGCCTTCTGGCGGACGGTCGGGCTGGAAGGGCGCCAGCTTCTGGAACAGCAGCGGTCCGGCGAAGCTGGGCAGGTCGTGCTCATGGTCGTCGTGCGGTGCCACGCCCTCGCGCGACTTGCGCAGCCAGTGGCGGGCCAGCCCGGCATCGCGTGGCACGCCCTCGCCGCGCTCGTAGGCACGGCCCAGGGCCCGCTGCGCGCGGACGTCGCCCGACTCGGCCGCCTTCTCCAGCCAGGCCATCGCACGGGCACCATGGCGCGGCACGCCCTCGCCCGTCAGGTAGGCGCGGTAGAGCGCGAACTGCGAATGCGCGGCGCAGGCATCGGCACTGTCGGCCGTGCGTCGCCACCAGCCCACGGCCAGCGTTGCGCTCCGTGTGGCGCCGCCCCAGCCCTGCTGGTGGAAATCGCCCAGCTGGCAGGCCGCGGCCACCGAGCCGCGGCGGGCCGCCACCGAGAACCAGCGGTATGCCGCATCCAGGTCGCGTGGCACCGGCGGCATGCCGTTGAGATGCAGGAAGGCCAGCTCGACCTGCGCCTGCAAGTGCTGGCGCTCGGCCGCCCGCTGGAGTTGCTCGCGGGCGCGCTGCGGATCATTGGCCAGGCCGGTCAGGCCGCGGTAGTGGCGCGACAGCGCATAGGCCGCGTCGGCGGAGCCCAGGCGCGATGCGTCCTCGAAGCGCGCCAGCGCCCGCTGCGGGTCGGGCGCGACGCCCTCGCCCCGCTGCAGGCGCTGGCCCTCGGCCCAGGCGGCGGCGGCCGCCCGCGCATCGCTGCGCGACGTGGCGCCGGCCGGTGCGGCCACCAGGGCGGCCGCCATCATGGCGACGGCGGCGCCCTGCCGGCAGGCCCGGCGCACGACGGGCCGCACGCTCACTGGAAGGTCTTGGTCGGATCGGCCGGCACCACGATCTCGCTGGCCGGCGTGAGCGACAGCGTCACCGTCGCGCCTTTCTGCAACGTGCCCAGGATGCGCACGGCGTCGGCCAGCGAACCCAGCCGCTGGGTGCGAAGGACTTCGGGCGGACGGATCGTGCCCTTGGCCGCATGCACCGACTCCACCGGCCCGCCCTTGTAGACGATGCTGCGGTTGAGGCCCGGGCTGAACTGGGTGTAGCCATCAGGGATGAAGCCGCGGTACGGGCCGTTGTCCAGCACCTCCAGCGACACCTGCACGTAGTAGCCGCCCGGATCGTTCACGTACTGGTCGGTGGCGGTCACGATACCGTTGGCCAGCAACGGGATGGCAGGGTTCTTGTTCTGCGGACCCACGAAGCCCTGCACGATGCGTGCGTCGTCGAGGATGCGCGCCGGCACCGACGTGAGCCCGTTCTCGCGGCCCGGCTTGAAGGGCCCCGAGGTCTCGATGCTCTTGTAGCTGCTGTTGGCGGCGTCGCTGGCCTTGTAAGAGGCCACCGAGCGACGCTTCTCCAGCTGGTTGGCGAACTCGCTGGTGATCTTCGTGCCGTTGATGGACGGCGAGTCATACACCTTCGACTGCATGGCGTCCATCATGGTCAGCTGCCGGCCCGCGTTGGCCGGGTCGCGGTTGTAGGCCTTGAGCGCCTGGTACACCTCGACGATGGGGAACTGGTTGGTGTGCTGCGGGCTGACGAAGTCGGCCGTGATGCTGTTCTGCAGGTAGCTGAAGCCATGCTGGTACGACAGGCGCAGCCAGCCGTTGGCCTCCGTCGGCGAGGTCAGCCCGTTGAAGCCGTAGCCGCCGTGGTAGCCGAAGGTGTAGAACTGGCCATCGACCGGGTTCTTCACCTTGAACAGCATGTTGGTGGTGCCCGGCGTGTGGCCCGGCGCCCAGATCACCATGATCTTCACGTTGCCGTAGTCGTACCACTTGTCGTATTCGTAGAAGTTGGTGGTGCGCGCGCGGATCACCGTCTCACTGGCCGGCAGTGCGCCGGCGATGTCGAAGGTGTTGCCCTGCAGGTCGGCCTTGACGCCCTGCACGTCCTCCTTGGAGGCCCACAGCGCCACCGGCTTGCCGGCGTTGTCCATCATGCGCAGCTGCTCGACCACGGTGCCGTAGTGGTCCGAATGGCCGTGGGTGAGCCAGATGTCGGTGACCGAGCGCGGGTCCAGGCCCAGCAGCTCGATGTTCTTCCAGTACTGGTAGCCGCTGTTGGGCCAGCCGGCGTCGACCTTGATGACCTTGTCGTCGGACTTGTCGTCGGGCGTGCCCATGTCGGCCACGAGCAGGTACGAGGCCACCTCGTTGTCGCCCACGTAGTACATGGTGTTCTTCACCATCTCGAAGGGCTCGGTGCTGCGCGCGTACGGTGCCGTGGTGGGCGTGGTGGCGTTGATGTTGACGTAGGCCTGGCCCGAGACCGGGTCGGTGCCCTTGTCCGCCAGCATGGGGCTGTTGGACGGCACGTCCCACACGGGCTTGCCATCGCTCGTCGAAGTCGGCGTGAAGTACCAGATGGCGACCACGCGGGCCTTGTCGGCGTTCTTGTAGTTCTGGTCGAAGAGCAGGTACGCCGCCTGGCGGCTGGTGGTGGCGTAGTCGTAATTGGCCGTGACGGGCAGCGCATCGAGCGTGGAGGCCGCACTCTGGCTGTAGTCGGCGGTGTTGACGTTGTAGACCTTCACGTCCGGCGCCAGCGTGTAGCTTTCCTCGTAACGCTTGATCGGCGGGTTGTAGGGGCGGCCAGCCTGGTCGGCGGTCACCACGCGGCCATCGCCCACCGTCACGCTCGTGCCGGTCTTGCCGTAGACCCAGCCCGCGGCCACCATGGGCCCGGGCTCGTCGCCCCGGCGCGAGACGGCCGCGCCATAGCGGGCCAGGTTGAACTGCGCCGCAGCCGAGCTGCCCTTGCGCAGGATCACGTTGAAGGTGTCGGCCGCCACGTCGGCCGTGACGACGCTGTCCGCCGTGCTGCCCGCCACCCAGTCCACCAGGTTGCCGGGCACCAGCTTGGCCACCAGCGCCTGCGCCGCATCGGTCGCCAGCGGTGCGGTGGTCAGCGTGACCGGGCCCGAGGCGGCCAGCACGGCCACCTTGACGACCGAGCCGCCGTTGCCACCTTCGGTGACCGGGGCCTGGTAGACCAGGCCCGCCTGGCGCGGCGGCGTCGTCTGGGTGACCGGATCGGTCTGTCCCGGCGTCGAGGGGCTGGTGGTGCCGCTGCCCCCTGTGCCGCCGGAGGCCGCCAGCAGCAGCGCCGCGGCCCCGCTGTTGTTGCCCCCGCCACCGCCACAGGCGGCAAGCATCGCGGCGGCGGCCGCGACGGTCAGGGCGAGCGACGACGTGCCGCTTCTGAGGATGGATTTCACTGTCTTCTCCGACTCGTTGTGGGTGGCTTGTTGCGGCCGTTCTTGGGCGACGGCTTCGCGGATTCGGCAAGGGCGGGCGTTGCCCGCCCACGGCTCATCGCACCATCGCGGGCCGCTTGGGATCGAAGCGCCAGCCGGGCACCAGATGCCCCATGGCGATGGCGTCGTCGCGCGCGCCCAGGCCGTGCGCGCGGTAGAGCGCATGCGCCTTGTGCACTTCGTCCATGTCCAGCTCGATGCCCAGGCCCGGGCGTGCCGGCACGGCGATCTGGCCGCCGGCGATGGTCAGCGGCTCGCGCGTCAGGCGCTGGCCGTCCTGCCAGATCCAGTGGGTGTCGATGGCCGTGATGCGCCCCGGTGCCGCGGCGGCCACATGGGTGAACATGGCCAGCGACACATCGAAGTGGTTGTTGGAATGCGAGCCCCAGGTCAGGCCCCAGTCGCGGCAGGTCTGGGCCACGCGCACGCTGCCGGCCATGGTCCAGAAATGCGGGTCGGCCAGGGGGATGTCCACCGACTGCAGCGCCAGCGCATGCACCATCTGGCGCCAGTCGGTGGCGACCATGTTGGTGGCGGTGGGCAGGCCGGTCTCGCGGCGGAACTCGGCCATCACCTCGCGGCCGCTGAAGCCGCCTTCGGCGCCGCAGGGATCTTCGGCATAGGCGACCGCGCCCTTCATGCGGTGGCCCAGGCGCACGGCGTCCTTGAGCAGCCAGGCGCCATTGGGGTCGAGCGTGATGCGCGCCTGCGGAAAGCGCTCGTGCAATGCGGTCACCGCATCGACCTCGGCATCGCCGGCGAGCACGCCGCCCTTGAGCTTGAAGTCCTCGAAGCCGTAGCGCGCATGCGCTGCCTCGGCGAGGCGCACCACCGCCTCGGGCGTGAGGGCCTCCTCGTGGCGCAGCCGCAGCCAGTCGTCCTGCGCATCGGGTTCGCCGGCATAGGGCAGGCTGCTCCGGCGGCGGTCGCCCACGTAGAACAGGTAGCCCAGCACGGGCACGTGGTCGCGCTGCTGGCCTTCGCCGAGCAGGGCCGCCACGGGAACGCCCAGATGCTGGCCCAGCAGATCGAGCAGGGCCGACTCGATGGCGGTGACCGCATGCACCGTGGTGCGCAGGTCGAAGGTCTGCAAACCACGGCCGCCGACGTCGCGGTCGCTGAAGGCCGCTTCGACCTTCTGCAGCAGCTGGCGCAGCGCACCGACGGGCTGGCCCACCAGCAGCGGCGCGGACTCCTCCAGCACCTGGCGGATGGATTCGCCGCCGGGCACCTCGCCCACGCCGGTGTGGCCGGCGCTGTCGGTCACGAGCAGCAGGTTGCGGGTGAAGAAGGGCGCGTGCGCGCCGCTCAGGTTGAGCAGCATGCTGTCGCGCCCGGCCACGGGAATGGCCTGCACCGACGCGATGCGCGGCGTGTCGACGGCCATCGCCGTCGTGACTCGATCCAGCACGGTGGCTTACTCCGCGCTGATCTTGCCGGTCTCGATGACCTTCTGCCAGCGCGCGTATTCCTTCTGCTGGAAGGCCGCGAACTGCTCGGGCGTGTTGGCCACCATCTCGAAGCCCAACGCGGCGAACGGCTCCTTGACGGATGCGTCGTTGAGCGCGGCGACGACGGCATAGTGGAACTTCTTGCGCACGTCGGCCGGCAGGCCCTTGGGTCCGACGACGGCCTGCCACGAGTAGACGTCCACGCCCTTGATGCCCGACTCTCCCAGCGTGGGCACGTCGGGCAGCAGCGTGGAGCGCTTGTCGGAGGTGATGGCCAGCGCCCTGAGCTTGCCGCCGCGGATGTACTGGATGACGGCGTTGATGTTCTGGAACGAGGCGTCCACCTGCCCGCCCAGCAGGTCGGTGATCACCGGAGCGCCGCCCTTGTAGGGCACATGCAGGCCCGAGGTGCCGGTCTGCTGCCAGAAGAGCGCGGCCGTCAGGTGGTCGCTGGAACCGGTGCCCGAGGAGCCGAAGCTCATCTTGCCGGGATTGGCCTTCTCGAAGGCCACGACATCGGCCACGGTCTTGTAGGGCGAGTTGGCGGGCACCACCAGCACGTTCGGCGCCTGCACGGCGACGGTGATGGTGTCGAAGTCCTTCAGCGCGTCGTACTGCACGCCCTTGATCAGGTGCGGCGCAATCACCAGCGGGCCGAGCGAGGTGACGAGGAAGGTGTAGCCGTCGGGCGCGGCGCGCTTGACGAAGGTGGCGCCGATGGTGCCGGTGGCCCCGGCCTTGTTGTCGACGACGACGGGCTGGCCGAGCGCGGCCGTGACCTTGGGCCCGATGGCGCGGGCGACCATGTCCGTGGAGCCGCCGGCCGGGAAGGGAACGATCAGGTTGATCGTTTTGTTGGGCCAGCCCTGGGCCAGGGCGGGCGCCGCAGCCGTGGCGGCCAGGGCAAGGCAGGCGATCAACTTTTTCATGCGAGGTCTCCGGAAGAAAGGAATGGGGAAGGTCGAGGCGCACCGCGGACAGCCTGCAGGTCCTGGGGCACCAGGCACGCAAGCGCGCAGAGCCAACCGGTAGCGCTACCAAGTGTGGCGAGATGGTAGCGCTACCGATTTCATTTGCTTCTCGGGTTTGCCCTAGTGCGGCAGCGCCTTGGCCTTGCCGCCAGACCTCAGGTCGTCTCGCGCTCGATGATGGAAAAGCCGATGTCGATCACCGGCTGCTCGACGCGGCGGCCTTCGGCCCGGTCGAGGATGAAGCGCGCCGCCTGCTCGCCGATGGCGGCGCCCTTGATGTGGACCGAGGTCAGCGCGGGATGCGAGTCCGCCGCGAATTCCTGGTCGCCGAAGCCCACCAGCGCCAGCGCCTCGGGCACCGCGATGCCCTGGCTGTGCGCCTCGGCCAGCACGCCCAGCGCCAGCAGGTCGGAGCTGCAGAAGATGCCGTCGACCGTCTCGCCCGACTGCAGCAGCTCGCGCAGCGCCAGGCGGCCGCTGCGCATGGTGGTGGGCGCCGGCACGCGGATGTGCCGCGCCTCGGGCAGTCCCAGACTGCGCACCGCCTCCGCGAAGGCCGAAGTGCGACGACTGGCGCGCTCGTCGTCGCCCGCGATGATGGCCAGCCGGCGCCGGCCCTTGGCATGCAGCAGCAGCGCCACCTGCCGGCCCGCCTCGGCATGCGAGAAGCCGACCAGCATGTCGATGGGCGTGGGTGTCAGGTCCCAGGTCTCCACCACCGGGATGCCCGCCGCGGCCAGGCGTTTGCGCCCCTGGGCCGAATGCATGATGCCGGTGAGCACGATGCCGTCAGGCCGCCGGCTGATGATGGCCTCCAGCAGCGCATCCTCGCGGCTGTGGCCGTAACCCGACTGCCCCAGCATCAGCTGGTAGTCGTGGTCGGCCAGGGTCTGGATCAGCGCCTGGATCGCGTTCTGGAACACCGGGCCCGAGATGGTGGGCACCAGCGCCGCCACCAGACGGCTGCGCGAGGAGGCCAGGCCGCCCGCGATGCGGTTGGGCACGTAGCCGGTGCTGGCCACCGCCTCCTGCACGCGCCGCAGCACATCGGCCGAGACCTGGGCGGGCGTGTTGACCGCCCGCGAGGCGGTGATGGGCGCCACGCCGGCCAGGCGGGCCACGTCATGCAGGGTCACGGCCCCGCTGCTGCGGCGGCTTCGGCGGGGCGCGTCGTCGGTCATCGCGGCATTCTAGGAAGCGGGGGCTGGACGCCCGACTGCCGGCCGCGTGCCGGGCAACGTGATGTGGGCGGCGGCGCAGCGGGCGGGCGCGACATCGTGCGCCCGCGGGTCTCGGTCAGTGGGCGAGCGCCTGCATGCGCGACAGCAGCAGCGCGCGCTGGGCCTCGTTCTGCGTCAGGTCCGCCGCCTGGCGGTAGGCCTCGCGCGCCTCGGCGATGCGGCCCAGGCGCTCCAGCACGTCGGCGCGCGCACCGTGCAGGTAGGGATAGCGCTGGAGCTGCGGTTCCCCGGCCAGGGCGTCCAGCACGGGCAGCGCGGCAACGGGGCCATCGGCAAAGCTCAGCGCGACGGCCCGGTTGAGTGCCACCACCGGCGATGGATGGCGCGCCAGCAGCCGGTCGTAGCCGGCCACGATGGCGTGCCAGTCGGTGTCCTCGGCGCGTGCCGCGCGCGCGTGGCACGCGGCAATGGCGGCCTGCAATGTGTAGGGGCCATCGGGGTCGAGCCGCTGGGCCCGCGCCAGCGCGCCGAGCCCCCGCTGGATCAGCAGGCGGTCCCAGCGCCGGCGGTCCTGGTCCGGCAGCAGCACGGGGCGGCCCTGGGCATCGAGCCGGGCCGGCAGGCGGCTGGCCTGGATCTCCAGCAATGCCGCCAGGCCATGCACCTCGGCCTCGTCGGGCAGCAGATGCTGCAGTTGCCGCGCAAGGCGCAGCGCTTCGTCGCACAACGCCGGTCGCAGCAGGCTCGCGCCGCTGCCCGCGCTGTGGCCTTCGTTGAAGATGAGATAGACCACCGCCAGCACGGCCCCCAGTCGCTGCGTCCGCTCGCCCGCATCGGGCAGCTCGTAGGGCTGGCCCTTGAGCGCCTTCTTGGCGCGCACGATGCGCTGGGCCACCGTGGCCTCGGGCAGCAGGAAGGCGCGCGCGATCTCGTGCGTCTCCAGTCCGCCCAGCAGGCGCAGCGTGAGCGCCACCTGCGACTCGCGCGGCAGCACCGGATGGCAGGCGATGAAGATCAGCCGCAGCTGCTCGTCGCCGATCGCGGCCTGGTCGCGCGCGGCATCGAGCTGATCGGCGAAGTCGGGCACCACCTGCGCGCCCAGGGCTTCGTCGTCGGCGGCAAGCTGCGCATGCTCGCGCTCGAGCATGGCGCGTCGGCGCAGGCGGTCCAGCGCCTTGTTGCGTGTGGCGGTCATCAGCCAGGCTGCCGGGTTGGCGGGTGCGCCATCGCACGGCCAGGCATCGAGGGCGGCCAGCAGCGCGTCCTGCGCGCAGTCGTCGGCCTCGTCCAGGTCGCGCAGCAGCCTGGCCGCCGCGCCCACCAGGCGGCCGCGCTCGATGCGCCAGACGGCGGCAGCGGTGTCGGCATGGTGCGGCGGCATCGGCGGCGCGTCAGGCAACCTCTCAGGCGCCGTCGTAGGCCCGCTGCAAGGCTGCGACGTCGATCTTCTGCATGCCCCAGACCGCCTGGAACACGCGCTGCACGCGCGCTGCGTCGGGGTCGTTGACCATGCGGAACCAGGCCTGGGGAATGACCTGCCACGACAGGCCCCAGGCATCGCGCACCCAGCCGCAGGCGAGCGCCGTACCGCCGCCCGCGGGCAGCGCTTCCCAGAGATGGTCGATCTCCGCCTGGTCCTCGCAGGCCACGGTGAGCGAGAAGGCCTCGCTCAGCTTGAAGTGCGGCCCGCCGTTGAAGGCCGTCATCTGCAGGCCCAGCAGCTCGACGTGCTGCAGCATGACGGTGCCGGCCGGCCCCGGCGCGTTCTCGCCCCAGTGCTGCGTGTGCAGCACGCGGCCGCTGTCGGGGCCAAAGACGCGCAGGTAGTGGGCCACCGCGTCCTCGGCGCCCTGCTGGTACCAGATGAAGGGCGTGAGCTTGTTCAGCATCTCCATGGCGATCTCCTTGCTCAGGGCGCGGGCGGCATGCCGCTCATGAAGGCCAGCTCCCAGATGTGGCCATCCAGGTCCTCGAAGCCATGGCCGTACATGAAGCCATGGTCCTGCGGCGGACGCGGCACCGCGGCGCCGGCGGCGCGGGCCTTGGCCACGAGTTCGTCCACCTCTTCGCGGCTCTCGCACGACAGGCACACCAGCACCTCGGTCGCGGCCTTCGCGTCCACCAACGGCTTGGCGGTGAAGCCACGGGCGAAGTCCTCGGTCAGCAACATGGCGAAGAGGTTCTCGCCCAGCACCAGGCAGGCGCCGTGTTCGTTGGTGAACTGCGGGTTGAAGCGGTAGCCCAGCGCTTCGAAGAAGGCCTTGCTGGCCGGCAGGCTCTTGCAGGGCAGGTTGATGAAGATCTGCTTGTGCATGCGGATTCCTTTCAGGGGGTGGACGACGATTCGGCCAGGGCCTTGAGCCGCTGCAGGGCCTTCGGCCACATGCCGTCTAGCATGGCCGCGTGTTCGTCGCTCCAGCCTTCCAGCCGCACCTGCAGGCGGGTGCCGCCATCGGAAAGCGGGGCGAGGGTGTAGCGCTCGTGCATCGGCGCAGCGTCGGGCAGGGGCGGCGTC
Organism: Pseudacidovorax sp. 1753; assembly: GCF_040544975.1. NCBI lineage: Bacteria > Pseudomonadati > Pseudomonadota > Betaproteobacteria > Burkholderiales > Comamonadaceae > Pseudacidovorax > Pseudacidovorax sp. 1753. The sequence continues at coordinate 123,256 of NZ_JBEPKY010000006.1, forward strand.
ATCGGCTGGCCATCGCGCAACTCGCCCAGGATGCGCAGGCTCAGATGGGCGGGCGGCCGGCGCTGCTCGACGACGGCCTCCATGCCGTTGCAGTCGGGATCGAGGAAGCGCATGCGACTGCCTTCGGACCAGTCGCCCTCGCAGTGCGCCCCTTCGCAGAAGGCGCTGGCCCAGTCGCGAAAGGCGACGGGGTCGAACAGGCAGGCCCAGACCCGCTCGGGCGTGGCGCCGATGTCGATGGTGTGTTGCTGGTCGCTCATGCCCTGGCCTCCGCGATCTGCTTCAGGTTCTGCAGGCCGTCCTCGAAGTCGCGGCCCACCATGCGGTCCATGTCGATGAACAGGCCCATGACACGACCGATCAGGTTGGCCGGGCCATGCATGCGCCAGTGCACGGTCGTGCCACCGCCAGGGGCGGGCTCCAGCGCGAACTCGGCCTGGTTGTGGGCCTCGAAGGGCTTCAGAAAGTCCAGCTGCAGTTGCACCGCCCGGCCGGGCTGCTGGCCGGTGAGGGTCATGCTGCCGGTGCCGACCTTGCTGCTTTCCCAGCCGTAGCGCGAGCCGACGCCCGTCGGCGGGCCGCTGTAGTGGCTGCGCATCTGCGGATCCTTGCGGGCATAGGGATTCCAGCGGTTGAAGCCTTGCAGCTCGCTCACCAGCGGCCAGAGCCGCTCGGGACTGGCCTCGATCCGCAGCTGGCGCTCGACCGAGAACGTGGCGGGACGGGTGGCGGCATAGGCCAGCACGGCCAGGACCAGGACGGCCAGGCCGATCAGCACGAAGACGAGGATTCTCATGGGGGTGCTTCGCATGACGGGCCGCGGTCAGCGGACGATCTCCATGTCGCCGCCGGGCCCGAAGTCGGCCTCCTCGTACAGGCGCCGCACCTCGATCTCGCAGGTGATGCCGATGAAGGGTGCCGGGAATCGGCTGGCCCAGGCGCGAGCCTCCTCTTCGGAGCGCACCTGGATCAGCGTGTAGCCGGCGATCACCTCCTTGGTCTCGGCGAAGGGGCCGTCGATGACCTCGCGGCGGCCATCGGGGTGGTAGCGCTGACGCCAGCCCTCGCGGCTGGGGCGCAGGCCGGCGCCGTCGAGCAGCACGCCCGCGCGGGCCATCTCCTCGTGGAAGGCGCCCATGTCCTCGAAGAGCTTGGCGAACTCGGGGCCGGGCTTGTCGCCGCGCTCACTTGTGTCCGTCGCGCGGACCTGGATCATGAATCGCATGGCAGGCTTTCTCCTGGTGGGGCGGCAGCGCCTTTCGCTGCCTTCATGCCTACGACGATCCGGCACGCGCGGAATCGACAGGCCTCGGGAAACTACCTAGCCCGCCAGGCCCGGTGACCGACTTACGCGTAACAGGGGCCTACGCCGCGGATCTCCACCGTGGCCCATTCCGCGGCGGGGCAGCGGCCGGCCCAGTGCAGGGCCACGGCCTCGTCCTCGGTGTCCAGCAGGAAGAAACCGCCCACCATCTCCTTGGCCTCCGCGAAGGGGCCGTCCAGCACCTGCACATCGTCCGCGCGCCGGGTGAGGCGCCGCGCGGCGGTGCCCAGCGACTCGCGGGCGATCAGCAGGCCGGCCTCCTTCAGTTCGGCGCCGAAGTCCAGCATGCGCTGGTACGCCGCCTCCCCCTCGGGACGGCTGCGCCCGGCGCGCTGGCCCAGCGGTTCGACGATCAGGAGCATGTGCGGCATGGCGACCTCGCAGGAATGGACGATGGCCGCCATTCTGAAGCGCTTCGGTCCCTGGTCAGAGCGATGTACCCGGACTGGGTGACTGCATGCCGTGCGGGTTCTCGGCATTGACGCTGGTCAAGACGCCCCACACCATGCACCGCTGCCTATGACTGCCTGCGTTCTGCCATGAGCCCCTACCAGAAGATCCTGATCGAGGGCCGCCCCGGACCTCTGCAGTTTTCCGACGCGATGCACCGGCTGTTCGCGGTGGATCTCGCAGTGGAGCAACCCGACAGAGCGCAATTCAGCAGCCAGATCACGGCCTATTGCGGCCGCAAGCTGCGATTCGCCGCGCTGCGCTTCTCACCCCACCTGACGCGCTCTCAGCAGTTCAGGCGACCCACGCGCTGGCTGGTGACCCTGCAGCGGGAGGGCACGGCGCATGTGTCGCAGGATGGCCGCTCCTCGACGGTGTCGGCGGGAGACCTGTTTCTCGTGGACCCCTCCCGGCCTTTTTCGATCCGGACCGACCACATCTTCACGCACTCGATCTACCTCGAGCCCGACGCGCTGCGCCGGGTGCTGCCCGAGGCCGACACGATGACGGCCACCGCCGTGCCCTGCCGCGAGGGCGCCGCCGGACTGTTCGCCAACTTCGTCGACCAGCTCTTCGCCTGTGCGGCCAGCCTGGACGAGCACCAGGCAGACCAGTTGGCCCACGCGTTGCCGCACACGCTGAGCGCCGCGCTGGCCACCACCGCCCGCCAGATCGACGGCGCGCCGTCGCGCATCCGGGCGATCCACCGGCAGCGGGTCATGGACTTTCTGCGCGACAACCTGCGCAACAGCGCCCTGGACGCGGGGACCATCGCCGAATCGGTCGGCCTGTCGACGCGCTACGTGTATGAGCTCTTCGAGGACAGTGGCGAGCCCCTGATGAAGCGGGTGTGGTCGCATCGGCTGGAGCTTTGCCGTGCCGACCTGGCGTCGCCCGCCCTGCGGGCGCGGTCCATCGGCGAGATCGCCTACTACTGGGGCTTCAACGACGTGGCCCATTTCAGCCGGGCCTTCAAGCTGCGCCACGGCGTGTCGCCGCGCGAATTCCGGCGGCAGGCGCACGCCGCGGCCGCCCTGCCGGCCGCCTGAACGCTGGACCGCCCGCCGGGCGGCGCACCCATCATTTCGGCGCGCCGACCGGCTGGCCGAACACGTTGATGCGGTAGGGCCGCAGACGGTGCACGATCAGCATGGAGGCCGCCAGTGCCGCCGCAAAGGCCAGCATGCCGGGCCGGTAGCTGCCCCAGCGCTGCAGGCTCAACGAAAGAAAGCCGGCGCCCAGCGCCGCACCGCACTGGAACACCGCGAAGATCGCACCGAAAGCCCGGCCGAACACCACCAGGCCGAAGTAGCGGCGCAGGACATAGGCCAGGATGTCGAACTCGGCGCCCATGATGAAGCCGATCAGCACCACGGCCACCACCAGCACGGCACCACTGGCCTGGACGGAGAGGATCAACGACGCCACCAGGGCGCCGGCCACGAAGACGTTGAGCAGGCGGCTGGCGAACATCCGGTCGAGCAGCGCGCCGGTCACCAGGCGGGCCACCAGCGACGACAGGCCATACACCGACATCAGGCCGACCGCAGCCTTCGACGTGAGCCCCGCTTCGATCAGCAGCGGCACCAGGTTCGCGACCATGCCCGTGCCGGTGAAGCCGATCAGGAAGAAGCTGCCCACCAGCAGACGGAAGTCCTGGTCGCGCCAGAGCTCGCGCATCGCCGATGCGCTGCGCACCCCCGGCTGGGAAAGGACGGCCGCTCGCTGCGAAGCACGCTCATGGAATCCGAGGTAGAGCACAGGGAAGGTCGTCGCCACGCAGGCGGCCAGGGCCATGAAGGCGGATCGCCAGCCCCAGCCCTCGATCACATAGGCCGCGATGGGCGAGACCAGCACGGCGCCCACCGGAATGCCGGCATTGGCGATGCCGATGGCCAGGCCCATGCGGCGGTCGAACCATCCGCTGACCACCTTCAGGTACGCCGCCGGCCACAGGCCGACGGCCGCCAGCGCCATCAGGCCCCAGGCGAGATGAAAGATCAGCAGGTCAGCGGGCAGGGACGACATGGCGAGCAGCGAGGCCGCAAAGGCCACCACGGAGCCCAGCACGACGCGACGCGCGCCATAGCGGTCGATCAGATACCCCTGCAGCGGCGCGATCGCCACGATCGACAGCGCGATCACGCTGACGGCCGACGACACCTGGCCCAGCGTCCAGCCGAAGCCGCGCGCCACCGGCCCCGCAAGCACGCCGAAGCCGGTCACCAGGATGGCGCTGGGACCGAATATCAGCCCGTACATGGCTGCGACGGCGACCATCCAACTCTTGCGGCTTTCGTTGGAGGACGTCGCCGGGACGGCGAATCCGGAGGCGGCGCCACCCGGAAGGGGGGCGTCCTGCGTGAGGACGGATGCGGCTTTCATAGGTCTCCTTTTTGGTGCCGCCCACGATGGCGGCCTTGTCAGCGTTTGCGGTCGCCGCGGAACGCGGCCTGTCATGCACGACGTTCTGGGGATTCCCTGTCACGCTGGATCCGAGCGTCGAGCAGCCGCCGGGCCCGCACCGCGGCGGCGTCGGTCGCCATCAGCACCGGCCGCAGCGACCAGAAATCGGCATCGCCCATGCGGCTCTGCTGGGCTTCGAGCATCGGCATGTCCTCGGTGGCGAAGGGCTGCAGCAGGCCCTCGACATGGGCCTCGGCGCGGGCCTGTCCATCGTCGCCATCGGCACGGCTGAACGCGGAGGCGAACCAGTAGTGCGTGGTGGTGCGCGTCTCGGGCGTGAAGATGTGCGGTATGGCGATGGTCCGACCACGGTCGCGTCCTTCCCCGGCCGCCGACATGCTCACCAGCAACAGCAGGCTGGAAGCCGCGTCCCATCGCACATCCAGCCAGCGATCGGCCGGCTCACCCGGGACCAGGCCAAAGTTGCGGGCCAGGAAGGGCGAAGGAATCTCGGCGGGAATCTCGCGGCGGCACCACACCGTCTCGCCGTCGAGCACCACCTCGGTCCGGGCCTGGGACACGGCGGCCGTCCCCAGTGTGGACGGGTGCAGGTACTGGATGTGGCTCAGGTCCAGGATGTTGTCGGTTTCCAGGACGTAGTTGGCCTTGACGTGCAGGTAGCGCCGCGCCACCCAGGCCGTCGCCGGGTCGGCCCGGCCGTAGTCGGGGATGCTGTCGGGGTCGGCCGCGTCCGGATCGCCGAACCAGGCCCAGACGATGCCGTGGCGCTCGACCAGGGGATAGCGGCGAACGTGCGCGTTGCGCGGGATGGTGCCGGTGCCGTGGGGGTTGTGCACGCACCGGCCCTCGCTGTCGAACTCCAGGCCGTGGTACTTGCACTGGATGGTGCCGGCCGCGGTGCAGTTGCCCAGATGCAATGGCGCGAAGCGATGGGGGCAGCGGTCGTGCAGCGCGTGTGCCCTTCCCTGCTCGTCGCGGAACAGGACAAGGTCCTGGTCGAGCAGCTTGCGATGACGCAGCTCGCCAACGGTGAGCTCGTCGCTCCAGGCGGCCATGTACCAGACCGAGGTGGCGTAATTCGACGCTGCCTCCTTCGTGGGTCCGCCTCCGAAGAGGCCTGGACGGTGCTCTGCGGCACTCATATTTCCTCGGCCAGGCTGGCCAGGCTGCGCGCCAGGATGGCGGTCTGCTCTTGCGCAGGCGCGCCCGCCCGCTCCTTGTCGCCAATCGCAAAGGAGCTGTCGACGACCAGCTGGCAGCGGGCATAGCGCCGCGCCATGAACTGCGTCAGGGCGGCCCGGACGTCCTGCGTTGCCGCGAGTTCCTCGGCCAGCACCAACGCATCCTCGATGGCCAGGCCCGCACCGGAAGCCAGCTGCGGCGTGGTGGGATGCGCGGCGTCGCCGATGAGCTGCACACAGCCCCGCGACCAGGGGCTGGGCAGGCGGAAGGCTTCCAAGGGGCGGACGATGATGGGCGAGCGATCCGACAGGTTCTCGCGGATGTCTCGCAGCGGGCCGCCATAGGTGGCCAGCAGCCGCGCCAATGTGGGGGCGAGGTCGGCGTCGGCGACGTTCTGACGGTCCTCGCGGGCCTCCAGCAGGAACATGTACATGGCGTCGGCCGAGACCGGCGTCAGGCCCACCTTGTGCGGACCGCCCAGGAAGAAGTGCCGCTGGTCCAGCCCGGGGGGCCGGGGCGCGACGGTGCGCCACACGTACTGGCCCATGTACCGCGGCGGCTCGGCCTGCGGAAACAGCAGCTGGCGCACCCGCGAGAACAGCCCATCGGCCCCGACCACGAGGTCGAAGCGCTCGACGCATCCATCGCTGCAACGCACGAGGGCACCGCCGTCCTGGTCGGACATGTCACTGACGGTGCAGCCAAGCACGACCTCGGCACCCGACGCCCGGACCTGCTCGGACAGCAGGCGGTGCAACACGGGGCGCATGATCCCGCCGCATCCGGCCACGCCCGCCTCGGGCGCAATCGGCGTGGCCACCTCGTCCATCGGCACCCCGGCCACGTTGCAGACGCGGATGCCGTGGCCCACGTAGGCCTGCGCGGCAACCTGTTCGTAGATGCCCAGCTGCTTCATGGCCCGCAGGGTCGGCCCGGTGATGGTGATGCCGGCGCCGTACACACGCCACCCGGGGTCCAGGTCGATCAGCTTCACGCTGACGCCGATGCGTCCGAGCATGATGGCCGAGGCCATGCCGGCGATGCCGCCACCGACGATGAGCGCCCTTCGTTGCTGTCCCATCTGCTTGTCTCCTGTTGCGATGGCAGCGATTGGAAGGAGGCCCAGGGCCTTGCGTCAACGACGCGGTGAACCAAGCCCCGTCGTGGTCAAGAAGAAGTACAGGCCCAGGCAAATCGGGACCGGGAGACCGGCTCGGGTCCACGGCGCGGCCTTGCGCGGCAGGCCGGGCATCCGCACACCCGGTCAAGATCGGGCGCAGCCGCAGGCAAGCTTGCGCCGGGGCCCACTCCTACCATGCCTGGATCCCCCCGAGGCAGGCCAGCAAGGGCAGGCCCGGGGCCACCACGCAGACGAGACGACTCGATGGACATGACCCCCCTCGCAGCGCCGGGCGACGCCGGCCGCCCGCAGCGCCGCTCCACGCCTGCCGACACGCCGGAGTGCCCGTGATGGCCGTACGCAACTGGCAGCTCAGCATGCCCACGCCCGAAAGCTACTGGATCAACCGGGTGCTGTTCGATGTCCACCACAAGGAAGGCCATCTGCAGCAATATCTGGAAGACCCCCTCCGATACATGGACCCGATCGACCTCCCGCCCCTGCGCAAGGCGCAGATCCGCGACAACGCCATCGGCGCGCTCTACCTGGCCGGGGCCAACCCCTACCTGCTGCGCGCCCACGCGCTGGGCGTGCACATGCCGGAGCAGGACTTCCTGCAGTCGCTGCGTGCGGTGCGCGAGGAGGCGTCCCATGGCTGAGTTCGTCGGCGCCTTCGCTGCCAGCCATACCCCGGTGATGCTGAACCTGCCCGGGGCCGTCGACGACGCCACACGGCAGCGGGTGTACGACGCGTTCAAGGCGCTCGGCGAGACCATCGCCGCCGTCCGACCGGATGTGCTGGTGCTGGTCTCCGACGACCACCTGCACAACTTCTTCCTGGACAACTTTCCCTCGTTCTGCATCGGTGCCGGAAGCCGCTGGCCCGCACCTGCCGAGCATTGGCTGAAGGCACCCCGGCTGGCGTTGCAAGGCGATGCCGCCTTCGGGGCGCATTTGCTGGGCGAGGCCCTGGAGCACGACTTCGATCCCTCGTTCTCCATGCAACTCACGCTGGACCACGGCGTGCTGACCCCGCTGCTGCTTGCCGGGCTCGAACAGCAGGTCCGCCTGGTGCCGCTGCTGATCAACTGCGTGCAGCCACCGCTGCCGACCATGCGGCGCAGCCTCCAGTGGGGCCGCATGCTGCGGTCGGCCATCGACTCCTATCCGGCCGACGTGCGGGTGGCGGTGCTGGCGACAGGGGGCATCAGTCATGACGTGGCCACGCCGCGCATGGGCATGGTCAACGAAGCCTTCGACCGCGAGTTGCTCAGCTTGCTGGAGGGCGACGACACCGCCGCCCTGCTGCGCTTTGCCACCGACCATGTGAACGAGGCCGGCAATGGCGCCGAGGAAATCCGCAACTGGCTGGTGGCCCATGGCGCCGCCGGCGGACGCGGCTGTCGGACTCACTTCTACGAAGCCGTGCCGACCTGGTACACGGGCATCGCCGTGGCCTCCTGGGCGGCGCAGGCCTGAGCGCCGAGGCATCGGCGTCGGGCGGGCCGAGCGGCGCGCCCGCGCCGCGCCTCATCCCTCGTACTGCCGACCCCGCGCGAGCAAGTCGGGCGTGCCGATCACGGCATTGAGCCCATCGAAGTCCAGCATCGACGAACGCCAGGGCTCGGTGGTCTGGTGCGCCCGCAGGCTGGTGAAGTAGCCCTGCATCGCATGGGCCAGGGCCCGCACCGTGCCGCCGGGAAAGATGACGATGCGAAAGCCCAGGCGGCCGAGCTCGTCCGCGGGTGTGATCGGCGTCTTGCCGCCTTCGACCATGTTGGCCAGCAGCGGCACGCGGCCGGCGAATTGTTGTGCGGCCTTGGCCAGTTGTTCCGGCGTGCGCAGGGCCTCGATGAAGAGCGCATCGACACCGCAGGCCAGGTAGGCCTCGGCCCGTTCCATGGCGGCGTCCCAGCCCTCCACGGCCAGGGCATCGGTGCGCGCGAGGATCAGCGTGTCGGCGCTGCGGCGCGCGTCCAGCGCCGCGCGCAGCTTGCCCTGCATCTCGGCGACGGGCACCACGGTCTTGCCGTCCAGGTGGCCGCATCGCTTGGGAAAGCCCTGGTCCTCCAGCTGGATCATGGCGGCGCCGGCGCGCTCCAGGCCGGCCACGGTGCGCTGCGTGTTCAGCGCATTGCCGAAGCCGGTGTCGGCGTCGACGATCACCGGCGTGCGCACCCGCTCGGTGATGTGGGCCAGCGTGTCGCAGACCTCGGTGAAGGTGGTGAGGCCGATGTCGGAGCGGCCCAGCTTGGTGTAGGCGACGGAGGCACCCGACAGGTACAGCGCCTCGAAGCCGGCCTGCTCGGCCAGCAGGGCGCTGAAGGCGTCGTAGACGCCCGGGCACAGCAGGGGCTCGGGGCGCGCCAGGCGCGCGGCAAGCCCGGCGTTCGCAGGGACGGAAGCGCTGCGCCCAGGGCGCGACGAAGAAGAAGCTGTCTCGTTCATGTCGAAGTGGATGTGCGCAGGAAGGCCGCCATGTCATGGGCCGCGATGTAGCCGCCCGCCACCGCGCTGAGCAGGCCGTTGCCGGAGAGGTAGCCGCTGACATGGTTGCCGGAGACGCCCCGCGCCGCGCCGCCCGCCGCCCAGAGGTTGGGCAGCGGCTGACCCTGGCCATCGAGCACGCGGGTCCGCGCATCGATGTCGAGCCCGCCCTGCGTGTGGAACAGGGCGCCGGTCACCTTCACGGCGTAGAAGGGTGCGTCGAGGCGGCGCGGCAGCCGGCGGCCGAAGGCATCGGGCTCGCCCGGCGTCCAGGCAGACAGCGTCTCGCCGAGCGTGGCCGGATCGCAGCCGATGAGCCCCGCCAGCGCTTCGAGCGAATCGGCCCGCCGGACGGCACCGGCGCGCTCGGCGTCGACGAAGTCGGGAAAGCCCTGCGCCAGCACATGCACCGGCGTGTCGAACACATTCCAGGCGATGCCGCCGGGCTGCGCGACCACATGCAGCGCGGCTTCGGAGTAGCCCTGCGACTCGTCGTGGAAGCGACGGCCTTCGCGGTTGATCTGCACCCCGCCCTCGACCATCAGCGCCCAGGTCATCAGCACGCCATGCGGCACCGCCCAGGAGCCGTGGCCCTGGTAGGCCTGCATGTCGGCAAGGTGCGCGCCCAGCGCCTCGCCCCAGTGCAGCGCGGTGCCGTCGTTGCCGGTGTGGCCGCCGAAGGTGGCCTCGGCCATCTCGGGGATGTAGCGGCGCACCAGCGCAGGCGCCCCACCGTAGCCATTGCAGGCCAGCAGCAGCGCGCGGCAGCCGACGGCCTCCACGCTGCCGTCGGGCCGACGCGCGCGCACGCCGAGCACGCGGCGCGCCGCGTCGACCACCAGCTCGGTCGCCTGCGCCTCGCAGAGGATGGGCACCGCCGCCGCCTCGACCGCGGCCTCCAGCGCCTGCTCCAGCGCGACGCCGGTGCGGGCGGCCAGCGTGTGCATGCGATGGCGGCTGTGGCCCGGATAGAGAAAGCCCGTCAGCACTTCCCACTGCAGGCCATGGCGCGATTCGAGATGGTCCAGCGCCGGGGCGATGGCCTGCGTGTAGGCCGCCACCAGGGCCGACGCCGCCGTGCCGTGGGCCTTGGCCTGGATGTCTTCGGCGAAGCGCTCGGCACTGTCCTGCACGCCCAGCGCCTGCTGCGTGCGTGTACCGGCCGCCGGAATGAAGCCGGAGGACAGGCTGGTCGAGCCGCTGGGCTGTGCATCGCGCTCCAGCACCACCGCCTCGACGCCCAGATCGGCGAGCAGCAGTGCGGCCACGAGGCCGCAGGCGCCCGCGCCCACGATCAGCACATCGGTCTGCACCGGCGCCTCGAAGCCCGGCTCGACCACCACCCGGGCCGCCGTGCCCGTCCCGTCCGTGGCGGCTGGAGGGCCGCTCATGCCAGCACCCGCACGCCGAATTCGGCGCAGTCCACCACGTGGGCGACGGTGGCCATGTCGGCCAGCGCCGTGGCATGGGTTTCGGGCTTGAAGGCGGCACAGCCGTCGGCCACCACCCAGGTGTCGTAGTCGCGCATGTGCGCATCGCGCACCGTGCTGGCCACGCCCCCGTTGGTGACGATGCCGCACACCGCCACGCGCTCGATGCCGTTCTTGCGCAGCAGCCAGTCGAGCTGGGTGTTGAAGAAGGCGGAGTACGCCACCTTGTGCACCGTGGCGTCGATGACCGGCTGCAGCAGCTCCACATTGGCCTGGCCCCAGCTGCCGGGCGCGAAGTCGCCCTGCCGCAGGAAGGGCCGCAGCGCCAGCAGGTGCGGCGAGATCATGGGCGCACCGCCCACGCCGGGCCACAGCGTGAACTGGCTGGCCACCACCAGGCCGCCCGCCGCGCGCACGGCCTGCGCCAGCGGCAGCACGCGCTCGGGCAGCGCCTGCGCGGCGGGGTTGGCACAGCCGCCGCGGGCATAGGCGCCGCGGGCGTCGAGGAAGTCGTTCTGCAGGTCGATGATGACCAGGGCGGTTTTCATGGCTGGCGAAGGATGAGGTTGCCCAGGGCGTCGACCACGGCCTCGAAGCCGGGTTCGAGCCACACGGTGGTGTCGGCCTGTTCGAGGATGGCCGGGCCGGCGATGCGCGCGCCCACCGGCAGGTCCAGCCGCGCGTAGCGGCGTGCCTGCACCCAGTCGCCGCCGAAGTAGACCGGCTGCTCGCCCAGGGGCTCGGTGCGCCCCTCGCCGCGCGGCGCCAGCACGGACAGGTCGAACTTGGGCCGCACGCCGATGAGGGCATAGCGCAGGTTCATGACCCGCAGGCCGATGCCGTCGAGCACGCGGCCGAACTCGGCGCGGTAGGCAGCCTCGAAGGCGGCGCGGGCGGCGTCGGCATCGAGCGCATCGGCGCGCACCGGCACAGCCACGGTGTGCGTCTGGCCCTGGTAGAGCATGTCCAGCACCAGCTCCTCGCGCACCGACTCGAAGGCCACGCCGGCACTGTCCAGCCGGGCGCGGCAGCGCGACGCGAAGCCGGCGCGCAGTTCGCGCAGCGCGGCGAAGTCGATGGCGGCCAGGTCCTGGTTGAGGGTCTGCACCGCGTCGTGGCGCATGTCGGCCATCACGCAGCCCAGGGCCGAGGTGACGCCCGGGTAGCGCGGCACGATGCCGGTGACCACGCCCACCTCGCGCATCATGGCGCACACATGCAGGCCGCCGCCGCCGCCGAAGGGCATGTAGGCGAAGCGCCGCGGGTCATGGCCACGCTCGATGGAGACCAGCCGCATCGCGCCGGCCATCTTGGCATTGGCCACCGTGAGGATGGCCTCGGCCGCGGCCAGCACATCCAGGCCCAGCGGCTCGGCCACGTGGCGGCGGATGGCTTCGCGGGCCTTCTCCACGTCCAGCGCGCCCAGCAGCCCGCCGCCCAGCGGACGCTGCGCTGCGATGCGGCCCAGCAGCACGTTGGCGTCGGTCACGGTGGGCCGCTCGTTGCCGCGGCCGTAGCAGGCCGGGCCGGGCACGCTGCCGGCGGACTCGGGGCCGACCTGCAGCATGCCGCCCGCATCCACGCTGGCGATGGAGCCGCCGCCGGCGCCGATGGTCTCGATCTGGATCATGGGCGAGCGCACCACCAGGCCGAAGTCGATGCTGGTCTGCGAGGCCAGTGCGGCCTGGCCACCGGCGATGAGCGACACGTCGAAGGAGGTGCCGCCGATGTCGCCGGTGATCACGTCCGGATGGCCCGCGGCCGTGGCGATGGCCGCGCAGGCGATGACGCCCGCGGCCGGGCCGGAGAGCGCCGTGCGCACCGGCAGTTCGCCCGCCGTGCGGCGCGACATCACGCCGCCGTTGCTCTGGACGATCAGCAGCTCGCCGCCGAAGCCGCGCGAGCGCAGGTCGCCGTCCAGCCGCTCCAGGTAGCGGCCCACAACCGGCTGCAGTGCCGCGTTGAGGCTGGCGGTGGAGGCGCGCTCGAACTCGCGGATCTCGGGCAGCACTTCGGCCGCCGCCGTCACATGGTCGTTGGGCCAGAGCTCGCGCACCGCCGCCGCTGCGGCCTGCTCGTTGCTGGGGTTGGCGTAGGTGTTGATGAAGAACACGCACACCGCCTCGCAGCCCTGCTCCAGCAGCTGGCGGGCGGCGGCGCGCACCTGGTCCAGGTCCACCGGCGTGTGCACGCTGCCGTCGGCCAGCACGCGCTCGTCCACCTCCAGGCGCAGGGCGCGCTCGATCACCGGCTCGAAGCCGCCGCGCAGGCCCCAGGTCTGGGGCCGGTCGCGCCGGCGCATCTCCAGCACGTCGCGGAAGCCCCGGGTGGTGATCAGGCCGGTGCGGGCCACCTTGCGCTCCAGCAGCGCATTGGTGCCCACGGTGGTGCCGTGGATGATGGTGGCCAGGCTCTGCGCGCCGCGGTCGTCCACGCGCGCGATGCCGTTCATGAAGCCCACCGACTCTTCGCCACGGGTAGAGGGCACCTTGACGATCTCGGCGGTGCCGGCGGCCTCGTCGAGCACGAAGAGGTCGGTGAAGGTGCCGCCGACGTCCACGCCGACGACACGGGTGCGCGCGTCGCTCATTGCTGTTCTCCCGGGTTGGCCGCGTCGGCCAGGTAGCCGCGGCGGGCATCCACCGCGCGTTCGTCGGCGCTGCGCGCCTCGGGCGGGCCCCAGCCGCCGCCGCCGGGGGTTTCGAGCCGCACGCGGTCGCCGCGCTCCAGGGTGATGCCCAGCATCTTCGACACCATGGGCGGCGTGTGCCACGCGCCCTGCGAATGCCAGCTGAAGCGGTTGGCCTGCGCATCGCCGCCGCCGGCAATGCCCTTGGGCGCCGACTTGCCGCGCTCGCCGAAGACGAAGGCCTGGGCCTGGCGCTCCAGCAGTTCGATCTCGTAGACGGCACCCAGGCCGCCGCGGTGCGTGCCGTCGCCGCCCGAGCCCGGGCGCAGTGCCCATTCGGTGAAGCGCACGGGATAGGCGGCCTCCAGGATCTCCAGCGGCGGGATGGTGGCGGTGGAGATCGGCGCATTGCCGTGGTTGAGGCCGTCGCCGCCCGCATGGGCGCCGTGGCCGCCGCCGAAGAAGCTGAACATCACCCAGCGCTGGCCGCTGCGCGCGCCCTCGCTGCGGTGGCCGGCGATGGACAGCGCATTGATGGTGCCGTAGGCCTGGGCCACGGCGCGGCGCGGATCGGCCTGGGCCGCGGCGCTGAAGATGACGTCGATCATGCGCAGGATGGTCTCGGTGTAGCCGCCCACCGGCCGTGGCCTCTGCGCCGTGATGACCAGCCCCTCGGGCATGACGAACTCCACCGCATCGAGCACGCCGGCATTGGCCGGCACCTCGGGGAACAGGTGCTTGAGCGCCACGTAGCAGGCCGCCACCGCGGTGGCGCGCGAGATGTTGACGGGGCCCTGGCACTGCGGCGAGCTGCGCGAGAAGTCCAGCACCAGTCGCTCGCCCTCCACCGTCATGTCCAGCGCGATGGTGAGGGGTTCGTCGACCACGCCGTCGTTGTCGAGCACGTCCGAGAAGCGATAGACGCCGTCGGGCAGCGAGGCGATCTGCGCGCGCATCAGCCGGCGGGCGCGCTCGCGCAGCGCCTGCAGGGCCTGCAGCACCACGGCATCGCCGTAGGCGTCGAGCAGCTCGGCCAGGCGGCGCGCGCCCAGCTCCAGCGCGGCCAGCTGGCCGTTGAGGTCGCCCCACAGGCTGTCGGGCAGCCGGGTGTTGGCCCGCAGGATGGCCAGCACGTCGGGGTTGATCTGGCCGCCCTGCACGATGCGCACCGGCGGGATCTGCACGGCCTCCTGCCAGCATTCGGTGGCCGCGGGGTTGTAGTTGCCCGGCACCGCGCCGCCCACGTCGTGCCAGTGCGCGGCCGAGGCCAGGAAGCACAGCAGCCGGCCGTCGCGGAACACCGGACGCACCAGCTTGAAGTCGTTGGCATGGGTGCCGCCCTCGTAGGGGTCGTTGAACAGCCAGACCTCGCCCTCGCGCATGCCGCCCAGGGCCTCGGCCGCGCGCTTGGCGGCGCGCACCGCGAAGGCCATGGCGCCCACGAACACCGGCAGGCCCGATTTGCCCTGCACCAGCGTGTCGCCACTCTGGGCGTCGTACAGGCCGTGGCAGGCGTCGTGCGCCTCGGCAATGATGGGATTGAACGCGCTGCGGTAGAGCGTCGCGTCCATCTCGTCGGCGATCTGCTCGAGTCGTCCCTTGAGCACCGCCAGCGTGACGGGATCGAGTGTGGCTTCAGACATGGGATTCCTTGGAGAAGCGTTGCTTGAGTTCGTTGAGCAGGCCGCCCGCGCGCACCCGCGCCATCAGAAAGGCGGGCACGGGGTCGCAGGCGAGCACGCGGCCGTCGGCCGCCAGCACCAGGGGCCGGTCGGGGTCGTCCACGGCCAGGCCGATGCGCTCGCCTTCCTGCAGCGCGGCCACGTCGGCGCAGGTCAGCAGCAGCAGGCCGACATTGAAGGCGTTGCGGAAGTACAGGCCGCTGTAGCTGGGCGCGATGACGGCGCGCACGCCCAGGGCCACGAGCACGGACGCGGCCTGCTCGCGCGAGGAGCCGATGCCGAAGCCCGGCCCGGCCACCACCACGTCGCCAGGGCGCACCTGGGTGGCGAATTCCGGCCGCATCGATTCGAGGCAATGGCGGGCGATGACGTCCATGCCGAACTTCATGGCGTGGCCGGGGGCCAGCGCGTCGGTGTCGACATTGGCGCCCAGGCGCCACACGCGGTGGCCTAGCACCGCGCCGTCGGTAAGTAGAGATGCGCTCATGGCTTTGCGCTCGGCGATGAAAAAGTGACGGCGGCAGAGCGCCCATCCGCCAGCAGCTCGCGCGGATCGGTGATCCGCCCGCGCAGCGCCGAGGCCGCCACGGTGTAGGGCGAGGCCAGGAACACCTCGGCCTGCGCCGAGCCCATGCGGCCCTTGAAGTTGCGCGCCGTGCTGGAGATGACCCGCGTCGCGCCCTGGATGGCTTGCCCGTAGCCGGCGCAGGCGCCGCAGGCGCTGGGCAGCAGTTCGGCGCCCGCATCGCGCAGCACCTGGGCCACGCCCGTGGCCTCGGCGCGCTGCCAGTCGTGCACGCTGGCCGGCGCCACCAGCAGCCGCATGCCGGCGGCGATGCGGCGGCCGGCCAGTACGCGGGCGGCGGCCTGCAGGTCCTCCAGCTTGGCGCCGGTGCAGGCGCCGATGTAGGCCAGCTGCACCGGCTCGTCCGCCACCGCGTCGACCGTGCGGCCGTTCTGCGGGCTGTGGGGCAGCGCCACCATGGGCACAAGCTCGCTCGCGTCGAAATCGTGGTCGATGCACGCGGCGCCCTCGTCGGTCTGCCAGCGGGCGAGTTCCTCGTCGCTCACCGTCACGCCCACCTCGCGCAGCCAGGCGGCGGTGGTGGCATCGGGCGCCACCAGGCCGGCCTGCGCGCCCAGCTCAGCGCTCAGGTTGGACAGCGTCATGCGCTCGGCCATCGAGAGGCCGCGCACCGTGTCGCCCGCGAACTCCACCGCCTGGTAGTCGCCGCCGTTCATGCCCAGGCGGCCGATCATGTGCAGCATCATGTCCTTGGCGCAGACGCCGTCGGCCAGGCCGCCCTGCCAGCGCATGCGCAGGGTGCGTGGCACCTTCACCCAGATCTCGCCGGTCACCACCACGCCCAGCATCTCGGTGCTGCCGATGCCGAACATGTAGCTGCCGAAGGCGCCGCCGGTGGGCGAGTGCGAATCGCCGCCGACGCAGAACAGGCCCGGGCGCAGGTGACCCTTCTGCGGCAGCACCACATGGCAGATGCCCTGGCTGTCGTGCACATGGGGCAGGCCCTGCTCGGCCGCCCAGTCGCGCGCGATGCGCACGATGCGCCGCGCGTCGTCGTCGGCCTCGGGCACGAAGTGGTCCATCACCAGCACCACGCGGGATGGATCCCAGATGCGCGCGCCCAGCTCCTCCAGCATGGGCTTGAGCCGCCGCGGGCCGGAGGAGTCGTGGAACATGGCCAGGTCCACGCGGCAGTTGACGATCTCGCCTTCGCGCACGGTGGGCACGCCGGCGGCTTGCGCGATGAGCTTCTGCGCCAGGGTCTGGGGGGTGCTCATGTCAGACCCCCAGGTAGGCACGCCGCAAGGCGTCGGAGCCGAGCAGCTCGTCCGGACGACCCGAGAAGCGCATGCTGCCGTTCTCGATCACGTAGGCACGGTCGGCCATCTCCAGCGCCTGGCCCACGTTCTGCTCGACCAGCAGGATGGCCAGGCCCTCGCCGCGCAGGCGGCCGATGAGCGAGAACATCTCCTCCACCAGCAGCGGCGACAGGCCGAGCGAGGGCTCGTCCAGGATCAGCAGCTCGGGCTCGGCCATCAGGCCGCGGCCGATGGCCAGCATCTGTTGCTCGCCACCGCTCATGGTGCCGGCCAGCTGGGCGGTGCGCTCCCTGAGCCGGGGGAAGATGCCGAACACCTTCTCCAGGTTCTGCGCGCGGCGCGTCCGGGCGCGGGTGAAGGAGCCCAGCTCCAGGTTCTCCATCACGCTCAGGTTGGGGAAGATCTTGCGCCCCTCGGGCACTTGGATCAGGCCCGCACGCACCACCTCGCGGTAGTGCGCGCCGCCCAGCTCGGCGCCGTTGAAGCGCACCGAGCCCGACCAGGGCTTCACCAGGCCGCACAGCGTGTGGTTGAAGGTGGTCTTGCCGGCGCCGTTGCTGCCCAGCAGGGCCACCATCTCGCCGCGCGCGACCTGCAGGTCCACGCCGCGCAGCACCTCGATGCGGCCGTAGCCGCCGCGCAGGCCGCGCACGTCGAGCAGGGTCTCCGCGGCGGTCGTGCTCGCGTCGCGCACGACCTGCGTATCGATCGCTTGTGCACTCATGCCTGCACCTCCGCCTGCGCCGTCATGCCCCGCTGCAGCCGGGCGGCCGTGCCGTGGCCCAGGTAGGCCTCGACCACCTTGGGGTCGCGCGTGACGGCCTGCGGCGGGCCCTCGGCGATCAGCTCGCCCTGGGCCAGCACCCACACATGCTCGGCCAGGTTCATCACGGCCTGCATCACATGCTCGATCATGAGGACGGTGACGCCCTCCTCGCGGATGGCGCGCACCACGGGCAGCATCTCGGCGATCTCCTGCGGATTGAGGCCGGCCAGCACCTCGTCGAGCAGCAGCAGGCGCGGCCGGGTGGCCAGGGCCCGCGCCAGCTCAAGCCGCTTGCGGCCGGCCACGGTGAGGTCGGAGGCCGGCTTGTCCAGCTGCGGCCCCAGGCCGACGCGTTCGGCCACGGCCGTGGCGCTGGCCAGGGCCTCGCGCCGGCTGGCATGGTGCAGGTGGGCGCCCACCGCGATGTTCTCGCGCACGGTCTGCGCCGCGAAGGGCTGCACGATCTGGAAGGTGCGGCCCATGCCCATGCGGGCATTGAGGTGCGGCGCCTGGCCGGTGATGTCGCGCCCGCCCAGACGCACTCGGCCGGTGTCCGGGCGCTGGAAGCCCGACATCAGCGAGAACAGCGTGGTCTTGCCGGCACCGTTGGGGCCGATCAGCGCGGTGAGCGAGCCCGCCGGCACCGCCAGCGACACCTCGCGCACGGCGCGCAGGCCACCGAAGGTCTTGGACACGCCTTCGACTTCGAGCAGGTACTCAGCCACCGCGGCCTCCCTTCCAGAGCCGGCGCACGTTCTGCCCGACGCCGGCGATGCCGCGCGGCAGGAACATCACGATCAGCACCAGCACGCAGCCATAGATGACCATGTTGATGCCCGGCAGCTCGCCGAACAGGTTGCGCGTCAGGTCGGCCAGCACATGCAGCGCGAAGGCACCCAGCAGCGGACCCCACACGGTGCCCATGCCGCCCACGATGGCCGCCACCAGCGCCTCGACCGACGCAGAGGAGCCGAAGGCGATGCCCGGGTCGATGTACTGGAACACCTGCACATAGAAGGCGCCGGCCAGGCCCATGAAGCCGCCCGACAGCACGATGGCGCCGAGCTTGACGCGCAGCGGATCGACGCCGGCCGCGCGGGCCGCGTCCTCGTTGTCGCGCACGGCCTGCAGGTAGGCGCCGAAGCGCGAGTGGCGCAGCCAGGCACTGACCAGCAGGGCCGCCACCACCAGGGCCAGGATCACGTACAGGTAGCCGGCCCGGGAGCCGAACTGCAGGTTGGCCACCGACTCGCGCAGCGGCACCATCAGGCCGACGCCGGCCCCGGTGAAGGGCAGCGACAGCGCGAGGATGCGGCACACCTCCGCGAAGGCCAGCGTGACCAGCGCGAAGTACGAGCCCTTGAGGCCGTAGCGGAAGCTCAGCGCCCCCACGATCAAGCCGACCAGCGCCGCGACGCCAGCGGCCGCCACCAGCGCCACCCAGGGGTTGAGGCCCCACTGCAACTGCGCGATGGCCTGCACATAGGCGCCGAAGCCGAAGAACAGCGCATGCCCGAAGGAGAACTGCCCGCCGAAGCCACCCAGGATGTTCC
Organism: Pseudacidovorax sp. 1753; assembly: GCF_040544975.1. Taxonomy (NCBI): domain Bacteria; kingdom Pseudomonadati; phylum Pseudomonadota; class Betaproteobacteria; order Burkholderiales; family Comamonadaceae; genus Pseudacidovorax; species Pseudacidovorax sp. 1753. The sequence goes on from NZ_JBEPKY010000006.1 coordinate 142,151, forward strand.
AGGCCTGCGCCAACAGCCCCGCATAGAGCGCCATCATGACGAAGTTGAGCCAGACCCCCGAGGTGGTGACGAGCGGGATGGCGCCCACCACGAGGGCGAACACCACGATGAAGAGAACCGATTTCATGCCTTGCTTCCGAAGAGGCCCTGGGGACGGAACAGCAGCACCGCGATGAAGATGAGGAAGATGCCGATCTGCCCCAGCGACTCGCCCAGAAAGAGGCCGCCCAGCGACTCGACCACGCCGATCAGCAGCCCGCCTACCAGTGCTCCGGTGAAGCTGCCCATGCCGCCCAGCACCACGATGGTGAAGGCCACCAGCACGAAGCCGCCGCCCACCTGCGGGTTGACGTAGTAGGCCGGCAGCAGGAAGCAGGCGGCCGCGCCCAGGCAGGCCAGGCCGATGCCGAAGCTCATGGCGTAGACATGGTCGACGTCGATGCCCATGAGGCGCGCGCCCTGCTTCTCCTTGGCCACGGCGCGGATCGCGCGGCCCAGGTCGGTGGCCTTGACGATCCACAGCAGCACGGCCGCCCCGGCCAGCGCACCGCCGAAGGCGATGAGCTTGGGCAGCGCGATGAAGGCCGGGCCGATCTGCAGCGTCGTCAGCGTGTAGGGCGTGTCGATGGTGCGCGTGTCGGAGCGGAAGAACAGCAGCGCCAGGTTCTCCATCACGATCGACAGGCCCAGCGTGACCAGCAGGATGTTCTCGTCCTTGCCGTGGCTGGCGCGGTTGATGATGCCGCGCTGCAGCACGTAGCCCAGCGCGAACATGCCCGCCACCACCAGCGGCAGCGCCAGGTAGGGGTCGATGCCGAACTGCGCGCGCAGCCAGTAGACGGCATAGAGCGCCAGCATCAGCGAGGCGCCGTGCGCGAAGTTGATGATGTGCAGCACGCCGTAGATCAGCGTGAGCCCCAGGGCGATGAGGGCGTAGACCGCCCCGGTGGTGAGTCCGTTCAGCACGGACGGCACCACGATCGACAGATCGAACATGGAAAAGGAGCCTGGTGGTGCCGTTCAGGCCTTGAGCGGGAACAGGGGCTCGGCCTCGCGGTATTCGCGCGGGATGATGACCTTGATGTCCTTGTCGATGACCTGCGTCATCAGCGGGCGGCCGCCCTGGTTCTGGCCGTTGACGAACTTGGTCGGGCCGTAGGGCATGAAGTGGTCGGAGAAGGTGCTCTTCTCCAGCGCGTCGATCAGCGCCGCGCGCTCGCTGGACTTGGCCCGCTCCAGCGCATCGGCCAGCAGCATCATGCTGGTGTAGGTCATGAACAGCTCATAGCTGAAGTACAGCTTCTGGGCCTCGGCCCGCTTCTTCAGCGCCTGGGCGCGCGCGTCCTTGGGGTTGAACCAGTGGTTGCAGTCGATGATGCCGTGCGAGGCATCGGGGAACTCCTGCACGAACTTGTAGCTCGACGCCGCGCCGCCCAGCACCGAGTAGATGGCCTTGGGCACCACGCGCTGCTGCTGCATGGTGCGCACCAGCAGTGCGTATTCGTTGTAGTAGTTGGCCGGGATCACGATGTCCGGGTTGACGGACTTGATGCGCAGCACGATGTTGTTGAAGTCACGCGTGGGGTTGGCGTGCTTGATGACTTCCTTCACCTCGAAGCCATAGCCCGGCAGTTCGCGCGACAGCAGGTTGGCCGTGCCGGTGCCGAAGAGCGACTCCTCGTGGATGATCATCACGGTCTTGGCCGGCTTGCCCGCCACGCTGTTGAGCACGTGCAGGTTGGACATGGCCAGGTCGGTCACGGCCTTGTAGCCGGGGCCGAAGCGGAAGGTGTTCTTCAGGCCGCGCTCGACGATCTGGTCGGCCACGCCCACGTCCACGATGTGCGGCAGGTTGTACTTGGCGGCGGCCTGCGTGGTGGCCAGGCAGATGGCCGAGGCGAAGGCGCCGACCACGGCGGACACGCCGGCCTCGTTCATCTTCTCGACCTCGGCGGCGCCGGCCTGCGGCTGCGACTGGGCATCGCCCAGCAGGGCCTCGAGGCGCGCACCGCCGAGCGACTTGATGCCACCGGCCTTGTTGATGTCCTCGATGGCCATGAGCGCGCCGGCCCGGCACTGCTGGCCCGAATAGGCGAGCGCCCCGGTGACCGGGTGCAGCACGCCGACCTTGATGCTGCGCGGCTGGGCACCGCCGATGGTCGGGAGGGCCAGCGCGGACGCGGCGGCGGCCGACTGGGCGATGAACTGGCGACGGTTGCGGGTGGGCTGGGTCACGGCGAACTCCTTCGTGGGTCGATGTCAGGAAAAGCGGGCGGAAGCGTCCTTGCTGACCCACACCTTGGCGTCGATGTCGCCAACGCGGGACAGCTCCATCTGGTACTCGTAGCGGTCGGGCCGGTACAGGCCGTGCAGCCATTGCACAGGCCGGTCGTCCACGTCGTAGATGAGGCGGCGCACGGCCAGCAGCGCCGTGCCGACCGACACATCGAGGTGCTCGGCCGTGTGGGCGTCGGCCAGCCGGGCCGAGATGCTCTGGTGGGCCCGGCCCACGCGCACGCCGGACTCCTCCAGCAGCAGCAGGATGGGCTTGCGCGCCAGCTCGCGGCGGCCGAAGCCCTGCGCCAGCGCCTGGGGCACATAGGTGGTGATGAGCGACAGCGGCCCCTCGCGCGTGCTGCGCACGCGCACCGCCTTCTGCACCTCGGCCCCGACCGGGATGGCCAGCGCCTGCGCCACCGCCTCGGAGGCGGTGATGCCCGCCACATCGAGCACCTTCACCGAGGTCTTCAGGCCCATGGTGACGAGGTTCTCGAGCAGGCCGGTGAGCGGCGTGCGGTCAGGCGCGGCGACGGAGGCATTGGACGTCGTGGGCCGCGTGCCGCGGCCGGGCTCGCGCTTGATGAGGCCCTCGCCGGACAGGCGCTCCAGCGCCTTGCGCACCGTGACGCGGGAGACCTCGAACTGCTCCATCAAGGCATGTTCGCCCGGCAGCCCCGCTTCGAAGGCGCCCTCCTCCAGCTGCTGCCGGAGCACGAGGTAGATGCGGTGGTACTTGGGAAGCGGCAGCGCCGAGGACATGGGAAATGATCGTAGGAGCCGTTTTATTGTTCTGTCAATAAGACATTTGAAGGCGGAACTTCGCGAATCTTGCAGGGACGGCGATGCGATACCGGTTCGCCAGACTGGAGGGGTATGCAGGAGTCATGCCCGCATGCCCCCCCCGTGCTTCGGTGCACGGCGGTGCGCCAAAGCCGGCGTGAGCCGCAGGGCGACCCACGGGGCTCCCCCAAGGCAGGGCGCCGCGCACACGCCTGGGGCGCGACCGCGGCCACGGGGCTGCGGCTTGGTCGCTCAGTCGCGCCCGGGCGCCGGGCCGTCGGCGGGCCACTCGCCCACGAACTCCACCGAGTGCAGCACCCGGCGCAGTTCGGGTTCGTCCGAGGACATCCAGCCCGCCAACTGCCCCTGGAAGTGGGCGACGAAGCGGCCCGCGGCATGCGAAAGACCTTCGTGCGAGCGGCGCACCAGCCCCACCACATGGCTGTGGAAGCGCTCGCGCAGCGGCAGCGCGACGACCTCATCGCGCAGCGCATCGCCCTCCACCAGGGGCCATGGGCAGAAGGTCAGCATGTCGGTCTTGCGCACCAGGCCCAGCATCAGCGAGGCCGAATGCGCCAGCTGGATGCGGTGCACGGGCGGCGCCAGGCCGTGCTGCACGAACAGGTTGTCCAGCAGGTTCACACGCTCGCCGGCGGTGAAGTTCAGCACCCAGTCCTCGTCCAGCAGTTCGGCCATCGAACGGGCCGCGGCGCGTGGATGGCCGCGACGCGCCACCACCGTCATCTCGTAGCGGAACATGGGCTGCGCATGCAGGCCCTGCATCGACTCGGTGGGGCCGAGGCGGCCGATCAGCAGGTCGAGGCTGCCTTCGCGCAGGCGCGGGTAGCCCAGTGCCGACAGGCCATCGAACATCTCCAGCTGCACATGGGGCAGCTCCTGCCGGAAGGCGGGCAGCACCCGCGGCAGCAGGGTCTGCGCCACCCAGGGCGTGATGGCCAGCGCCAGCCGCTGCGGCGCGCCCGTGTCGCGATGGCGGGCCAGCATGCCTTCGGCCTGACGCATCTCGGACAGCATGCGCTGCGCATGCGCGAGCAGCGCCTGGCCGGCGGGCGTGAGGGCGACGTGGCTGCCGCGGCGCGCGATCAGCGCCACCTGCGCATGCGCCTCGAGTTCGCGCAGGCCCTGGGTGACGGTCGCCTGCGTCACGCCGAGCGACCGGGCGGCGGCGCGGATGCCGCCCTCGGAGGCGACTGCGACGAGGTAGCGCAGCTGATGCAGCTTCATGGGCCGCGATTATGCGAAGCGACAGGCGCCGCCACGCAGTGACGGGCAATGCCTGTCTGTCGATGCGGCAAAGGCACTCCTAGACTGGCTCCGCAAAGGACGACCCCATGCCATTCGAGATCGAGACCGCCGCTGCCCTGGACCATGTGCCCCCCGAAGTGCGCGACATCGCACCGGAGATGGTGGCGCTGCGCCAGCGCATCCATGCCCACCCGGAGCTGGCCTACGAGGAACATGCCACCAGCGATCTGGTGGCCGAGCGTCTGGCGGCCTGGGGCTACGAGGTGCACCGCGGCCTGGCCGGCACCGGCGTGGTGGGCACGCTGCGCAAGGGCCAGGGCACGCGCCGCCTGGGCCTGCGCGCCGACATGGATGCGCTGCCGATTCAGGAGACCACCGGCCTGCCCTATGCGAGCCAGGTGGCCGGCAAGATGCACGCATGCGGCCATGACGGCCACACCAGCATCCTGCTGGCTGCAGCGCGCGTCATCGCGCAGCAGGCCGACTTCGACGGCACGCTGCACCTGGTCTTCCAGCCTGCCGAGGAAGGCCTGGGCGGCGGCCGCCGGATGGTGGAGGAAGGACTGTTCGAGCGCTTTCCCTGCGACGCCATCTTCGCCCTGCACAACATGCCCGGCTTTCCGGCCGGCAAGCTGGGCTTCAGGGAAGGGCCGTTCATGGCCTCGTCGGACACGGTACATGTGACCGTGAGCGGCCGCGGTGGCCATGGCTCGGCACCGCACCTGGCGACCGACCCGGTGGTGGCCGCCGCGCACATCGTCGTGGCGCTGCAGACCATCGTGTCGCGCAACGTGGATCCGCGCGAGATGGCCGTGGTGTCGGTCGGCGCCATCCACGGCGGCGATGCGCCCAACGTCATTCCCGGCACCGTCACGATGCGCCTGACGGTGCGCGCCTACCGGCCCGAGATCCGCGCCATGCTGCGCGAGCGCATCACCGCGCTGGTGCAGTCGCAGGCCGCCACGCTGGGCGTGCAGGCCGAGGTGGACTACCACTGGCGCTACCCCGCGCTGGTCAACGACGTGGCCTCCACGCGCTTCGCCCGGCAGGTCGCGGCGGACTGGCTGGGCGAGGACGGCCTGCTGCACGACCTGGCGCCGCTGACCGGCAGCGAGGACTTCTCCTTCATGCTCGAGCACTGCCCGGGCAGCTACCTCATCGTCGGCAACGGCGTGGGCGAGCACCACCACACCGGCGGCTGCATGGTCCACAACCCAGGCTACGACTTCAACGACGCCATCCTGCCCATCGCTGCCAGCTACTGGGTGGAGCTGGTGCGCCGCTTCCTGGCGCCGCAACGCTGACGCGGCCGCACCGCCCCTTTTTCTCTTCCGCTTCGCACTGCCATGACCTCCCCCCCTTCTTCCGTCACCCGCCGGCGCCTGCTGGGCGCCCTGGGCGGCGCCGCGCTCTGCCCGGCCGCATCGCTCGCCCTCGCCCAGGACGCCTATCCGACCCGGCCGATCCGCATGGTGGTGGGCTACGCGCCGGGCGGCTCGGTCGACATGGCGGCCCGCGTGGCGGCGGACATCCTGTCGGCCCGGCTCGGCGGCTCGGTGGTGATCGACAACCTGCCGGGCGCCGCCGGCGTGCTGGCCGCCCAGCGCGTGGCCGCCAGCCGCCCGGACGGCTACACGCTGCTGGCCGGATCGAGCAACGAGATGGCGGCGACGGCGCTGGTCAACCCGTCGCAGCGCTACAGCCCGCTGACCGACCTCTCGCCCATCGCGCTGATCGCCACGGCCCCCGTGCTCTTCGTCGCGGCGCCGCACACCGGCGTGAAGAACATCGACCAGCTGATCGCCCTGGTCAAGCGCAGCCCGGGCAAGTACAGCTATGGCAGCTCGGGCGTCGGCTCCACGCTGCACTTCGCAGGCGAGCTGCTCAAGCAGCGCGCAGGCATCTTCATGACGCACATCCCGTACCGCGGCACCGGGCCGCTCACCACCGACCTGGTGGGCGGCGCGCTGGACTTCGCCATGCTCTCGCCCACGGCGGCGGCGCCCTTCATCGCCAGCGGCCGGCTCGTTCCCCTGGGCATCACCTCGGCCCAGCGCTTTCCGACGCTGCCGCAGGTGCCGGCGCTGGGCGAGCACCCGCTGCTCAAGGGCTATGAACTCAATGGCTGGTTTGCGCTGGCCGGCCCGAAGCACTTTCCGGCCCCGCTCGCGCAGAAGCTGCGCGAGGCGCTGCAGGCCGGCCTGACCGACCCCGGCATGCGCCGGCGCCTGGAGGACGGCGGCTCGATCCCCGCCACGGGCAAGGAAGACCTGGCGCGGCTGATGCAGGAGGACACGGCCAAGTACGCCGAGTTGGTGAAGTTCGCGAACGTGCGCGAATGAGCGCAGTGCCAGGGCGGAGTCGTCGGCTCCGCCCCAGCGCACCGAGGCTTTCGAGGGGCTTGCCGAACAGCCCCTCTGTTGCGTCAAGGCCGATCCGGCCATGGGAGCAACCCGCACATCGAATGACGATCTGTCATCCTAGGTTGAAGGCAAATCGCTTGCCCGCATGAGGGCGCCTCTCCATGATCGGGCGCAAGAGCAAAGGACCGGCCCATTCGACGCACTTCGCGGCGGCCCGGCGGAGGCAACACCCACGACATCCCGTTCGACCCCTCGCGTCCGCAGACGCGCCATCACCGTGCCACCGCCGCGGTGGCCGAAGCGCCCCGCCCTTCCGCACTGACGCAACCGCCCCGCCTGCGTGCGCGGCTCGGTGCCGCACCGATCCGGCAGCCCCCCCCACGGCGCTGGCGACTCTTCAAGCATCCCGTTTCTTCGCAACCGCCGAGCACGCGGTGGGCGAAGCTTTGCCTGCACCTCACCATCACAAGGAGACACCATGAATGCAGCGTCGAGACCCGCCCGATCCAGGGCATGGATATGGGGCATTGGCCTCGGAATGGCCTTGGTCGGATGCGGCGGCAGCGGTGGCAGAACGCCATCGTTGCTGGGCCTGACGAGCACCTCCACATCCACCGGCACCGCATCCTCCGGCACCACGACACCCACGACACCGGACACCCCCAACGGTGGTCCGAGGTGCCAACGTGCCCGACGCGACGCTCACCGCACTTGCGGTCGGCCAGGTCGGCGCCAGCGACCGCAACTACCCCTTCTTCGCGCCCGACTTCGACCTGAAGCCCTTCGGCTTCGTGCTGGAGGAGTTCAGCATCGAGGGCAAGGCCAACATCCATGACACGCCCGCGCCCAACGGCGGCACCGGCGAGAACACCGCCGCGACGCCCTCGGCCAACGTCGTTACGCCCGACGTCCCCTACAAGTCGCGGATCATCGTCGTGCGTCCGGAGAGCGCTGCGAAGTTCAACGGCACCCACACAGCCTCTCACGAATCGGTGGAGACGTCGAACACGTTCTTAGCGACTTGGGCATCGCGTGCGCGTTTGAGTTCTGTGTCCTGTTCCGCCTCGAGCGGTCGGTGGTCTGTGCGACATCGAAGCACCTGCAGGAGAGCTCGCTTCTTTGCTCGCCGCGCCGAAGACCGTCGTCCTCGTCGAGAACCTGCAGACGGGTTGGGCATTGCCAGAGGTGCGTGGCGCGGTCGCCATGCTGCAGTCGAGAGGCGCTGCCAGCGTACTGGCTCCCTTGCCATGGCTGGGCTGCGTGATGCAAAGGTCTTGTATTGGGGCGACGCCAACACCCAAGGTTCGCCACCCCCGACGGTGCGCGTCGGGACGCGTCTCAACTCAGTCCGTGCTTATGGACGAGGCGCCACCGCTTTCGCGCCGGCTGCGTTGAGGCAGGAGCCCACGCAGTGCCCGAGCGCTTCCGGGAACGCCTGACTGAGGAGGAGCGTCCTGTCCAGAACGACCTGCAGGCGAATACGGGGAGCAGCGTGTACGGCCGCAGGAGGCGCTCGGCTGGGCCGAGGCCGTCGAAGTGTTAGCCCGAGCTATGGACGGTGCGCTCCTGATGAGAGTGTTCCGCCGTTGCCCCCTCACTCCACCGTCACGCTCTTCGCCAGATTCCGCGGCTTGTCCACATCCGTCCCCCTTGCGCAGGCCGTGTGATACGCCAGCAGCTGCAGCGGCACCACATGCAGCAGCGGTGACAGGCGGCCGTAGTGCTCGGGCATGCGGATCACATGCAGGCCTTCGCTGTTCTCGATGTGCGTGTCGCCGTCGGCCAGCACGTAGAGCACGCCGCCGCGGGCGCGCACTTCCTGCAGGTTGCTCTTGAGCTTGTCCAGCAGCGCGTCGTTGGGCGCCACGGCCACCACGGGCATCTCGCTGGTGACCAGCGCCAGGGGCCCGTGCTTGAGCTCGCCGGCGGCATAGGCCTCGGCATGGATGTAGGTCACTTCCTTGAGCTTGAGCGCGCCTTCCAGGGCAATGGGGTAGTGCAGGCCGCGGCCCAGGAAGAGCGCGTTCTCCTTGCGCGCGAAGTCCTCGGCCCAGGCCACCACCTGCGGCTCCAGTGCCAACACCGACTGCAGCGCGACGGGCAGGTGACGCATCTCCTTGAGGTAGCGCGCTTCGTCCTCCTCGCTCAGCCGGCCCTTGGACTGGGCCAGCGCCAGCGTCAGCAGGAAGAGCCCGGCCAGCTGCGTGGTGAAGGCCTTGGTCGAGGCCACCCCGATCTCCACGCCGGCCCGCGTGATGTAGGCCAGCTTGCATTCGCGCACCATGGCGCTGGTGGCCACGTTGCAGATGGTCAGGGTCTGTTCCATGCCCAGGCTGCGCGCATGGCGCAGGGCGGCCAGCGTGTCGGCCGTCTCGCCCGACTGGCTGATCGTGACCACCAGCGTGCGCGGGTTGGGCACCGAATCGCGGTAGCGGTATTCGCTGGCGATCTCCACCTGTGTCGGCACGCCGGCGATGCCCTCCAGCCAGTACTTGGCGGTGCAGCCGCTGTAGTAGCTGGTGCCGCAGGCCAGGATCAGCACCTGGTCGATCTCCTGGAACACGCGGTAGGCGCTGGCGCCGGGCTGGCCGTCCACCTCGGCGCCGTCGAAGAGCTCGGGCACGATGCCTTCGACGCCTTCCAGCGTGTCGGCGATGGCGCGAGGCTGCTCGAAGATCTCCTTCTGCATGTAGTGGCGATAGGGGCCCAGCTCGGCCGCGCCACTGTGGGCATGCACCGTGCGCACGCGGCGCTCCACCCGCTTGTGCTGGCGGTCGGCGATCCAGTACTTGCCGGGCTGAAGGTCGACCAGATCACCCTCTTCCAGGTAGACGATCTGGTCGGTCACGCCGGCCAGGGCCATGGCGTCGCTGGCCAGGAAGTTCTCGCCCTGCCCCACCCCCAGCACCAGCGGCGAGCCGGCGCGCGCGCCGACCACGCGGTGCGGCTCGTCGCGGCAGATGACGGCGATGGCATAGGCGCCATGCAGTTGCGCCACGGCGGTCTTCACGGCCTCGAACAGGTCGCCGTCGTAGGCGCTGTCGATGAGGTGGGCGATGACCTCGGTGTCGGTCTGGCTGGCGAAGACGTAGCCGCGCGCCTGCAGTTGGGTGCGCAGGCTCTCGTGGTTCTCGATGATGCCGTTGTGCACCAGTGCGATCCGCGGCGGGCGCTGGCTGTTGGGCAGCTCGCCCACGCCATGGCTGAAGTGCGGATGGGCGTTGTGCACGGCCGGCGCGCCGTGCGTGGCCCAGCGCGTGTGGGCGATGCCGGTCTGGCCCTCGATGTGCTCGGTGCTCACCTGCGTGAGCAGGTCGGCCACGCGCGAGGTGGTGCGCGCCCGCCCCAGGCCGCCGCCCGCATGCACGGCCACGCCGCAGGAGTCATAGCCGCGGTATTCCAGCCGCTGCAGGCCCTGCACCAGCAGGGGAACGATGTCGCGATGGGAGGCTGCGCCGACGATGCCGCACATGGGAAGGTCTCCGGAAAGGTGGGAGCAGCAGGCGTGCTGCCGAGGTGGGCGATGCTAGGCGAGGCAGAATGAACGTTGCTTTCGTTTTTCTTTGCTGATTGACTGTTTATTCCGTTGTCTCCGATGAATGGAATAAATCCTCATTCAAGCATCAATCATGGATTTTTTTAACCTCGATGCCATTGACCGGCGTCTGCTGGAAGCCCTCCAGCGCGATGCCTCGCGCACCAACCAGCAGCTGGCGGCCGACCTGCACCTGTCGCCTCCTACCTGTCTGCGGCGCGTGCAGCGCCTGCGCCAGTCGGGCCTGATCGCGCGCGAGGTAGCGTTACTGGACGTGGACCGCTTGGGCGCCACGCTCACGGCCATCGTGGAGATCTCGCTGGACCGGCAGGACGAGCAATCCCTGACCGCCTTCGAGGCGCGCGTTGCCCCGGACGAGGCGGTGCAGCAGTGCTACCGCGTCTCGCCCGGGCCGGACTTCGTGCTCATCGTCACCGTGCGCGACATGCCCGCCTACCAGGCGCTGGCGCAGCGACTGTTCACCAGCGATGCGAACGTGCGCAACGTGAAGGCCTTCTTCAGCGTGCGCCGGGCCAAGTTCGAGCCGCGGGTGCCGTTGGAATAGGGCACCTGCCCATTGCACCTGGACGGCGAACCCTTCTCCCCGTGCGGCAGTGGGATTGGGGGAAAGGGGATGCTTCACCCCAGCCGGGCCGCGCGCCCGCACTGCGGCCCCTCGTCCCCACCCTCTCCGGCGACGGAGAGGGAGCCGGTCATGCTGTCAGGGCTTCTTCGCGCCCTTCACGGGCCGCTTCCAGTTCGCGAAGCTCACCTGCCGCGCCCGGGCCACCGTCAACGCACCGGGCTCGGTGCTCTTGCCGATGGTCGAGCCGCCGCCGATGGTGCCGCCGGCACCGATCGTCACCGGCGCGATCAGCACGCAGTTGCTGCCCACGTGCACGTCGTCGCCGATCACCGTGCGGTGCTTGTTGGCGCCGTCGTAGTTGGCCGTGATGCTGCCGGCGCCGTAGTTGACACGCTCGCCCACCGTGGCGTCGCCCAGGTAGGCCAGGTGATTGGCCTTGGCGCCGTCGGCCAGGATCGAGTTCTTCACCTCGACGAAGTTGCCGATGTGCACCTCGCGGCCCAGTTGCGCGCCGGGGCGGAGGCGGGCGTAGGGGCCGATGAGCGCGCCCGCGCCCACGACCACGCCGGCCGCTTCGCCGGCGATGTGGGTGTAGGGATGGATCACCGCGCCGGCCTCGATGCGCGCATCCGAGATGACGCAGTGCGCGCCGATGCGCACGCCCTCGCCCAGGTTTACGCGGCCTTCGAAGATGCAGTTGATGTCGATCTCGACATCGGCGGCGCATTCCAGCTCGCCGCGCAGGTCGAAGCGCGCCGGGTCGGCCAGGCGCACGCCGGCGTCCAGCAGGCGTTCGGCCTGACGGCGTTGCCAGTCGCGCTCGAGCGCGGCCAGTTGGGACGGGCTGTTGATGCCGGCCACCTGCAGCGCGTCGGTGGTCTTCTGCGCCACCACGGCCAGACCCTCCGCCACCGCCATGCCCACCACGTCCGTCAGGTAGTACTCGCCCTGGGCGTTGTCATTGGACAGGCGCGCCAGCCAGCCCGCCAGCGCACGGGCGGGCGCGGCCATCACGCCCGAATAGATCTCTCGCACCTGGCGCTGGGCCTCGGTCGCGTCCTTGTGCTCGACGATGGCCTGCACGCCACCGGCCGCATCGCGCAGCACCCGGCCGTAGCCGGTGGGGTCGGGCAGGTCGATGGTGAGCAGCGCCAGACGCTCGCCCCCGCTGGCCTCGACCAGGGCGCGCAGCGTGTCCTCGGCGATCAGCGGTACGTCGCCCGAGAGCACCAGCACCACGCCATCGCCGGCCAGCGCCGGCACCGCCTGCTGCACGGCGTGGCCGGTGCCCAGCTGCGGCGACTGGCGCACGCAGCGCACATCGGCGCCCACCTGCCACGCCGGGATGGCGGCCTCGACCTCTTCCGCGCCATGGCCGGTGACGACCACCACGCGCCGCGCGCCCAGGCCGGCGGCCGTACGCAGCACATGGGCAAGCAGCGGCCGGCCGGCCAATCGATGCAACACTTTGGGCAGGCGACTCTTCATGCGCGTGCCCTTGCCGGCGGCCATGACGACGACATCGACGGCGATCGAGGAAAGGCTGGACGTGGTGGGTGCAATGGTCATGGTCGGTGCTGCGTCGGCAGCGTTCGAAGAGGCGGAAAGCGGTCCGCGCGAGGGGCCGCGAGGCGGCGGCAGCGGGCTGCGAAAAGTGGCGCGGATTATCGGCGCGCTGCTGCTGGCCTTCGTGCTCGGCGGCTGCAGCGCGGTGCGCCTGGCCTACAACAACCTGCCCGAGATCAGCTACTGGTGGCTGGACGGCTACCTGGACTTCGACGGCGCCCAGAGCCTGCAGGTGAAGGCGGCCCTGGCCGGACTGCAGGAGTGGCACCGCCGCGAGGAACTGCCCCGCTTCGTCGCCCTCGCCGGCCAGGCCCGCGACCTGGCGCGGGGCGACATCACGGCCACGCAGGTCTGCGCGATGTCGGATGCGGTGCAGGCCCGTCTGCTGGCCCTGGCCGTGCGCGCCGAGCCCGAGGCGACCACGCTCGCACAGAGCCTGTCGCCCGCCCAGCTCCAGGTGCTGGAGCGCAAGTTCACCCGCATCAACGGCGAGTTCCGCCGCGAATGGCTGCGCCTGCTGCCGGCCGAGGTGCAGGACAAGCGCTACGACACCTTCCTGGACCGTTACGAGGACTTCTATGGTCCGCTTGATGCGCGCCAGCGCGAGCTGCTGCGGCAACTCGTGCGCCAGTCGGCCTTCAGCCCGCAGAAGCTGGACAACGTGCGCCGGGCGCGTCAGGCGGATGTGATGGCGCTGCTCCGGGGACTGCAGCAGCAGCCCGGCCTGCCGGCGGCGGAGGCGCAGCAACGTGTGCATGCGCTGGTGATGCGCGTCTTCGAGCCGCCGCCGGGCGAATGGCGCACGCAGCAGGACGCGCTGACGCAGGAGGGCTGCCGCAACACGGCTCAACTCCACGCGGTGATGAGCCCCGCGCAACGCGAGCGGGCCGCTCAACGCATCGAGGACTACCGGCAAGACCTGATCGCACTCACCGCGCCTTGAGGCTGCGCGCGAATCAGAGTAAAGGGACCGGCCGCATGGGGCGCTCGAAGTAGTCGCCCAGCGCTTCCAGCGCGTGGGGCTCCAGGATCTCCAGCCAGCCGCCTTCCAGCCGATGCAGGCCCAGACGCTGCAGCTTGCGCAGGGTCTTGTTGGTGTGCACCAGCGACAGGCCCAGCGCGTCGGCGATGTGCTGCTGCTGGAAGGGAAACTCCAGCCGGCCCGCCTCCGTCATGCCCAGGTGCTGCGCGCGGCGGTACAAGTGCATCAGCAGCATCGCCACCCGTTCGGCCGCCGTGCGGCGTCCGGTGGTGACGAGGTTGTCGTCCACCATCTTCTCCTCGCGCGCGGCCAGCCAGGTGATGTCGTAGCCCAGCTTGGGATGCTGCAGAAAGAAGTCCCACAGCCGGTCACGGGGAAAGGTGCAGAGCACCACGTCCGAGGCGGCCTCCACGCCGTGGGTACGGCCATCGGCGAACTCGTCCTGCAGGCCGAGCAGGTCACCCGGCAAGAGGAAGTTCAGGATCTGCCGCCGCCCATCGCCGAGCGTCTTGTAGCGGAAGGCCCAGCCCGAATAGAGCGTGTAGAGCTGGTCGCTGCGCACATGCTCGCCGATGATGCGTTCTCCCGCGGCCACACGCCGGCTGCCGGTGCGCCATTCGGCGACGGCCCGGCGCTCGGGTTCGGAGAGGGCAAGAAAGGCGGGAAGGCTGCGCAGGCGGCATTCGCTGCACGGATGGCCACAGGCCGAATGGGACACCGACATCGGGCGGATGCAAGGGTTGGAGGTCGCCCAATATAGACAGTCGCCCTGTGTCTTTTGACATTCGTCCAACCCCGCTGGACGTCGGCCGTCGCCCTAAAGTGGATGGCGATGCCTGCTGACGCCCACAGCCTTTACGAGTTCTTCTACACCAGCCAACTCGATCCCCAGACCTCCCCCACTGTGGTGGGACAGATCCTGTCGAGGGCCAGGCCCCACAACGCGCAGGCGGGCGTGAGCGGACTGCTGGTGTTCGACGGCCTGCGCTTCTTCCAGCACCTGGAAGGCCCACGCGCGATGCTCGAACCGTTGATGGGCCGCATCGTCGGCGACGCCCGGCACGAGGACGTGCGCATCCTGTATGAAGGCGTGCTCGACCAGCGGCGCTACCACCGCTTCGACATGGGCTACGCCCAGACCGACGACCTCGATGCGCTTGCCGCATTGATCAGCCTCTCCGGCCTGCCCGCCGTCGAGCGCTTTTTGCATATGCGATCAGGCTTCGACATCCAGGCCTAACGGCGCGCCGACGCGCTGCATTCAAGCCGCGCGCGCCACGTCCATCCGATCTCGGGCGGCCGCGGAGCAGACCAAGCGGGACCATCCGCGGAACCGGCTGCGCCGGGCCGCAGGATGTGCCCCCTGAAAGGGGGTGGGCGGCGCGCAAAGCGCAGAGCCTGGGGGTTAGTCTTGATCCCAGGTGTAGGTCGCGCCGAAGCCGTCCCATGGCTCCATCACGATGCGTTGGCCGGCCTCGACCACCAGCGACTCGCCGGGGCCGACGACCAGGTCTTCGCTGCCCCATTGGGCCGTGGCATCGCGGGTGACCCACACGCGGCCCTGCCGCAGCCGCAGCACGCTGCGGCTCTGTGCGCGCAGGCTGATGGCCTGCCCCGCCTTGAGCTGCCAGGCGCCACGGCGCACGGCCGGCGGAATCGCGGCGGCGGGCGCGGCGATCAGGGCTTCGCGGGTCGTGGTGCACAGGGTGGCGGCGGTCATGGCGGTTTCTCCTCGTCGGGCAGCGTGTCGCCCATTGCGCCACGTCTGCTTCGGGAACCGATCATCTGCAGCAAGGCGCGGCCGGTCCAATGAAAACGCGCTAGGCTACTGATGCCGGCGACGCATCAATCGCCGCCCGCCCCTCCTGTCCGTCCCGCCCATGCAGCACTCCCAGACCCACCTGCGCACCCGGCCCATCGGCGCCGGCTACCTGCGCGCCTTCGAGGCCGTGGCCCGACATCTGAACTTCCGCGCCGCGGCGGAGGAGATGGCGCTGACCCAGTCCGCGGTCAGCCGCCAGATCCAGTCGCTCGAAGAAGAGGTGGGCGTGCCGCTCTTCCTGCGCCACACCCGGGCGGTGGAGCTGACCAGCGCCGGCGCACAGTTGCTGCTGGCCACGCAGCAGGCGCTGCCGCGCATCGACGGCGCCGTGCGGCTCATCCGCCAGAGCGCCGGCCGCAAGAGCGTGGCGCTGACCACCTTTGCCTCTTTCGCATCGATGTGGCTGATCCCGCGGCTGGAGGCCTTCCAGCAGGCGCATCCGGACATCGACATCCGCATCGATGCCAGCGATGTGGCGATGGACCTGGACCTGGCGGACATCGACATGGCCCTGCGCTACGGCCCCGCAGAAGCCATGCCGGCAGGCGCGGTGCGCCTCTTCGGCGAGACGCTGATGCCGGTGGCCAGCCCCTGGCTCATCAAGAGCAATCCGGCCATCCGTGAGCCGGCGGACATCACCCGCTTCACGTTGATCGAGGCCGGTGACGCGCACCGCACACACCTCGAATGGCTGACCTGGCGCCGCTGGTTCGAGACCAATGGCCTGGCCCGCACCCAGCCGCGGCGCTGGCTGTATTTCAACTATGCCTACCAGATGGTGCAGGCCGCGCTGTCGGGCCAGGGGGTGGTGCTGGCGCGCAGCCCGCTCATCGCCGAGAGCCTGGCCAGCGGCGACCTGGTGGAGGTGCTGCCGCGACAGCGCATGGATTCGCCCATGGCCTACTGGCTGCTGGTGGCGCCGCGCAGCACCGCACGGCCGGAGATCCGCGCCTTCTGCGACTGGCTGCGCCAACAGGCCGCGGTCACGCGCAAGACCATCGGCGACGGGCCGGACCCGGACACGCTCACGGAGTTGGACTGAACACCGGCCGCGCAGGGTGTCTGCGCGGTCGGCGCAATCGCCCATCCAGCGAGATCGGTACCCATAAGGCACCCAGAGGCGCAGGTCAGCCGACGGGCCAGACCACGCCGTTGTCGTTGAGGATCGCGTCCAGCGGCACGTCGTGCGCCTCGGGCTCGAAGTCGTCGACGAAGCCGTTGGCAAAGCCCAGGCCCACGGTGAAGGGCCGGGGCTCCAGCGCCGCCAGCGTGCGGTCGTAGAAGCCGCCGCCGTAGCCCAGCCGGTAGCCGCCGGCGCTGTAGCCCAGGCAGGGCACGAACAGCAGCGTGGGCACGATCAGCTCGGTGTCCTTGGGCTTGGGGATGTCGTAGGCATCGTTCTCCATCGGGCAGCCGGGGTACCAGACGTGGAAAGTGAGCGTCTTGGTCTCGCGGTCCACCACCGGCAGGCCGATGCGGCGGCGCTGGGGCTCTTCCATCAGCTCGCCGTCCTCCTTCCAGCGATGCAGCGCCGGCAGGGGGTCGAACTCGCCCTTGATGGGCCAGTAGGCGCCGATCACCGTGTCGGGCCGGCCCACCAGCCAGAAGCGCATCACGCGCTGCAGCAGGTCGGCGCGCTGTAGGCGGTCGGGCATCGCCAGGCGTTGCTCGATGAGCGCCGCGCGGACCTGGGACTTGAGAAAGGCCGCCGTGCCCGCGCGTTCTTCACCGTGTGCTTTGTCCATAATCCTTCGATGCAGTTTCAAGGCATTTTGTCACCCCGCCGCGGCTGGCTCGCCGCCCTGGCCCTGGTGGCCGCCACCCTCGCACCGCCAGCCTGCGCGCAGGCCAACCGCAACGACGACGTGCTGCTGCAGATGAAGCAGGCCTTCCAGCGCGGCGACAAGGCCCGCCTCACGGCCCTGCTGCCGCAGGCCCGCGGCCATGTGCTCGAACCCTGGGCCGCGTACTGGGAGCTCAAGTCGCGCCTGGGCGACGCGAGCAGCGACGAGGTCAACGCCTTCTTTGCGCGCTACCCCGGCACCTACCAGGAAGACCGCCTGCGCAACGACTGGCTGCTGCTGATGGGCCAGCGCCGCGCCTGGGACGAGTTCGCCGCCGCGCATGCGGCCTTCCGCATGAACGACGACCGCGAGGTGCAGTGCTATGCCGTGCTGGTCGATGCGCTGCGCAGCGGTCGCGCCACCACGGCGCAGGTCGAGCAGGTGCGCCGCAACTGGCTGGCGCAGCGCGACCTGGACGACGGTTGCCTCACCGCCGCCGATCGGCTGATCGCCGCCGGCGCCATGCCGAAGTCCGACGCCTGGAAGAAGGCGCGCATCGCCATGGAGGCCAATCGCCCCAGCGCCGCCCGCGCGGCCATCAACCTCGTCGCGCCCGAGGCGCTGCCCACCTTCGACCAGGTCAACGCCAGCGCCGTCAAGTTCCTGCTCGGCGCGGCCTCGGCCGCCTCCCGTGGCCGCAAGGAGATGGTCGTGCTGGCGCTGCTGCGCATGGCCGTGGCCGATCCCGACACCGCCGCCGCGCAGCTCGACAGCAAGTGGGGCCCGATGCTCAGCCCCGAAGAGCGCAACTGGGTCTGGGGCAGCATCGGCCGCCAGGCCGCGCAGAAGCTCTCGCCGCAGGCCTTCGGCTACTTCGCCAACGTCAGCAAGAACGGCGACCTGACCGACGACATGCTCGGCTGGAAGGTGCGCGCATCGCTGCGCATGGGCCAGTGGAAGGAGGTCGACGCCGCCGTCCGCGCCATGAGCGAAGAGGCGCAGCAGGACCCGACCTGGACCTACTGGCGCGCCCGCGCCCTGCTGGCCCAGGGCGGCGAACGCCGCCAGCAGGAGGCCCGCACGCTGCTGGAGACCATCGCCGGCACGCGCGGCTTCTACGAGCTGCTCGCGCTCGAAGAACTGGGCCAGCGCGCCCAGGTGCCCACGCCGCCCGCGCCCCTCACGCCCGAGGAGCGCGCCGCCGCGCAGAACAACCCCTCGCTGCAGCGCGGCCTCTACGCCATCGCCATGGGCCTGCGCCCCGAGGGCGTGCGCGAGTGGAACTACGCCACCAACCTGCACGACCGCGGCGGCATGGACGACCGCGCACTGCTGGCCGCGGCCGACCTGGCCTGCCAGCGCGAGGTGTGGGACCGCTGCATCAACACCAGCGAACGCACCAAGGGCACCATCGACGCGGTGCAGCGCTTT
This sequence comes from Pseudacidovorax sp. 1753, assembly GCF_040544975.1. Taxonomy (NCBI): domain Bacteria; kingdom Pseudomonadati; phylum Pseudomonadota; class Betaproteobacteria; order Burkholderiales; family Comamonadaceae; genus Pseudacidovorax; species Pseudacidovorax sp. 1753. The sequence continues at coordinate 160,546 of NZ_JBEPKY010000006.1, forward strand.
CCCATGCCCTTCCACGACACGGTGCTGCGCAAGAGCCAGGACATCGGCCTGGACCCGGCCTATGTCTACGGCCTGATCCGCCAGGAAAGCCGCTTCATCATGGATGCGCGCTCGGGCGTCGGCGCCTCGGGCCTGATGCAGGTGATGCCCGCCACCGCACGCTGGACGGCGCGCAAGATCGGCCTGCCCTACTCGCCGGACATGATCACCGACCGCGAGACCAACATCACCATCGGCACCAACTACCTCAAGCTGGCGCTGGACGACTTCGACGGCTCCATGCCGCTGGCCGCCGCCGCCTACAACGCCGGCCCGGGCCGGCCGCGCAACTGGCGCAACGGGCCGGTGCTCGACGCCGCCATCTGGGCCGAGAACATTCCCTTTGCCGAGACGCGCGACTACGTGAAGAAGGTGATCGCCAACACCACCAACTATGCGGCGCTGATCTACGGCCGGCCGCAGTCCATCAAGGACCGCCTGGGCAGCGTGGGCCCGCGCAACCCGACAGAGCCCGAACCCAACAAGGACCTGCCCTGAACCGCTGAACCACCCGAAGCGCCATGGACTGGATGGACATCGTCGCCGACACGCTGGCCACCGAGTTCTCGGACGTGCCCGACCTGGCCCAGCTGGTGCGCATCGTGGTGCGGCTGCTGCTGGCGGCGCTGCTGGGGCTGCTGCTGGGCTTCGAGCGCGAGTACGAGGGCAAGGCCGCCGGGGTGCGCACGCACATGCTGGTGGCCATCGGCTCGGCGCTGTTCGTGCTGGTGCCGCAGCAGGCCGGCATCGAGCCGGCCGACATGAGCCGCGTGATCCAGGGCCTGGTGGCTGGGGTCGGCTTCCTGTGCGCCGGCACCATCCTCAAGCGTGGCCGCAATGAGGAGCAGGTGGAAGGCCTGACCACCGCCGCCGGCCTGTGGATGACGGCCGCCATCGGCATGGCCTGCGGGCTGGGTCGCGAGGTGACGGCCATCCTGAGCGCGCTGCTCGGCTTGGCGGTGCTGCAGGCCATGCCGCGGCTGGTGATCTGGGTGAGCCGCAGGGCCGGGCCGCTGCGCGGCGCCGACCGCATGGACAAGACGCGGATGACCGCCAGCCGGGGCGTCGACACCAAGCAGGGCCGCAGCACGAGGGACTGAGCGATGCGCTGGCGCCGGATGCCGCCACGCGGCGGCAGCGAAGCCGCTGGCACGGCACGGCACGGCACGGCACGGCACGCATCAATCTCCGCCATTTTTTGCATCGATGGGCCGGGGAATCGCCCCTAGCATGCCTCTCGCCCGCTCTTTCACTCAGCCCCGGAGATCTCCATGTCCACCCTCCAGCTCTACATCGGCAACAAGAACTACTCGTCCTGGTCCATGCGCCCCTGGGTGCTGATGAAGCAGGCGGACATCCCCTTCGAGGAGGTGATGGTGCGCTTCGACAGCTTCGAGGCCGACTCGCGCTTCAAGGCCGTGGTGGGTGCCGTCAACCCGACGGGCAAGGTGCCGGTGCTGGTGGATGGTCCGGTGGTGGTGTGGGACACGCTGGCCATCGCCGAATACCTGGCCGAGCGCTTCCCCGACAAGCAGTTGTGGCCTGCCGACGTCGCGGCCCGCGCACATGCCCGCAGCATCTGCGCCGAGATGCATGCCGGCTTCGGCGCCCTGCGCAACCACTGCGGCATGAACATCGAGGCCTCGCTGCCCGAGGTGGGCGCCCGCCTGATGCGCGAAGAGCCGGCCGTGGTCGCCGACCTGGCGCGCATCTGCCAGATGTGGGAAGGCCTGCTGCAGCGGCATGGCGGCCCCATGCTCTTCGGCGAATTCGGCATTGCCGATGCGTACTACGCGCCGGTGGCCACGCGCATCCGCACCTATGCGCTGCCCGTGCCCGCCGCCATCGATGCCTACATCGACCGCCTCTACGCGCGGCCCGGCGTGAAGGCCTGGATCGACGAGGCGCTGGCCGAACACGACTTCGTCCCGATGGACGAGCCCTACCGTACCTCGCGCGACTGAGCCACTCAGCCGCTGAGCGAAAGAGCGACCAAGCGGGCAGGCGGAAGCGCCACCGATCAGCGGTGCGCCCGCCCCTACACTGCCCCGATGCAGAAGTTTCTTGTGGGCGGCGCCATCCGCGATGCGCTGTTGGGGCGGCCCGGCAGCGACCGCGACTGGGTGGTGGTGGGCGCGACCCCGCAGCAGATGCTGGACGCCGGCTACTTGCCGGTGGGCCGCGACTTTCCGGTCTTCCTCCACCCCGACACGCGCGAGGAATACGCCCTTGCGCGAACCGAGCGAAAGAGCGGTCCGGGCTACCGCGGCTTCGTGGTCCATGCCGCGCCCGAGGTCACGCTGGACGAGGACCTGGCCCGCCGCGACCTGACCATCAATGCCATCGCCCTGGCCGCCGATCTGGCCGACACCAAACCGCTGCGCACCGACGCCCTCGTCGACCCCTTCCACGGCCAGCGCGACCTGCAGCAGAAGGTGCTGCGCCATGTGACCGACGCCTTCCGCGAGGACCCCGTGCGCATCCTGCGCCTGGCGCGCTTCGCCGCCAAGCTGCACGACTTCAGCGTGGCGCCCGAGACCCTGGCGCTGATGCGCGGCATGGTCGAGGCCGGCGAAGTCGATGCCCTGGTGCCCGAACGCGTGTGGCAGGAACTGGCCCGGGGGCTGATGGAGCCGAAGCCTTCGCGCATGTTCGAGGTGCTGCGCGCCTGTGGCGCCCTGCGCGTGCTGCTGCCGGAAGTGGACCGCCTGTGGGGCGTGCCCCAGCGCGCCGAGCACCACCCCGAGGTCGACACCGGCGTGCACCTGATGATGGTGCTGAACATGAGCGCCCGCCTGAAGGCCCCGCTGCCCGTGCGCTTCGCCTGCCTCACGCACGACCTCGGCAAGGGCACCACGCCCGCCGACGTGCTGCCGCGCCACATCGGCCACGAACAGCGCAGCGCGCGCCTCTTGGCCGGCCTGTGCGAGCGCTGGCGCGTGCCCACCGAGGTGCGCGAACTGGCCGACGTCGTGGCACGCGAGCACGGCAACATCCACCGCAGCGGCGAACTGGGCCCGGCCGCCCTGCTGCGCCTGCTGGAGCGCTGCGACGCCCTGCGCCGGCCCGAGCGCTTTGCAGACGCCCTGCTGGCCTGCGAATGCGACGCCCGCGGTCGCCGGGGCTTCGAGGAGCGGCCCTACCCGCAACGCGAACGGCTGCTGGCCGTCCTCGCTGCCGTGCAGTCCGTCGCCACCGAGCCCATCGCCCGGGAAGCCCAGGCCCGCGGCGCCAAGGGGCCCCAGATCGGGCAGGCGATCCAGGCGGCGCGCGAAGCGGCGATTTCAGGGATGACGGGCTGATCCCGCGGGTGGACCGGCAACGTCGGGCATGGGGCGCAGCACAAGCTCCACGGCACTGTCCGCCACCGACACCCGCGGCGCTTCGGGATCCGCGTCCCAGCCGTTGATGCGGCGCACCTGCAGCACCCAGCGGCCGCCGCCGCGCAGATCGACGCGGGCCGTCACGGCATTGCCGTACTCACGGCAGCCCGCGCCGGCCGCTTCGTCGGCCAGCTTGAAGGGCGGGTCGCCCTTGCGCACGGGCACCGCCGACAGCAGCGTCAGGCAGGCCGCGCGGTTGACCCGGAGCTGCGATTCGCCGTCGATCCGCAGACCGACCACCGTGGCTGCGGCTTCGGCAATGAATCCGGCCCGGCCGACGAAGACGATCAGGCCGAGCAGGAGGCCCACGAAGACGGTGCTGACCAACGAGGCGCCCTTTCCCAATCCGGGCAGTGCATTGATCACGGTGAGCAGGCATGGCGCCGCCAACAGCGCGAGCCAGACTCCCCACTCTGGCACGTCGGGGTCCAGCACGCCGAGCTTCAGAAGCCCGATCAAGGCGCCAAGGGCGAGCGCACAGCCCCCCGTACCGCTCGCCAGCACTCTCAGCGTAGCGCGCCACCATCTCGCCCTCCTTGCCCGAATCAGTCGAAAGAGCGCCCCAGCCACCACGGCGAGTGCGATGACCAAGCCTCCGATCCATCCCGAAGCGTCACGCGTGGTCCTCGCGACAATCCATATGGCGAATGCCAGAAACGCCACCAACTGTGTGAGCACGGCCTCCTTGAAGCCGAGACGCGGAAGTTCATACAGCGCGGTGATCCAGACCGGCGCCTGCAAAAGAATCCACAGGCTCACCAAGCCCAGCAGCACGACCAGCGCGACGGCCGCCCCGAAACCGATCGACACGCTCGCCTCCGGGCCATAGCCGATCAACATGCAGTAGCGGTGCACCACCGCAGCGCCCGCCATCACCGACAGCGCGCTCAGCGCCGCCATCGGCACTTCCTGGAGCGTGGCAAAGAGGTTGCGCACGACCGGCCACCAGAACGACCGCGATGGCCCTTGAGTGCTGCGCTTTCGCGCAGCCATCCGCGCGGATGGCTTGATGGACATGGGGTGGCTTTCAGCAGTTCTCACAGACTCCCTCCTCCTTGACGGACTGGTATGACTGCGCCCATCGGCGCGAGCGCAGATCATCGTCCCTGCGCCCTCAGCACCGCGCGGCATTGGCCGACGCAGCCCCCGCCCTCTGGCTGCTAAGGTCCAGTCGATGCAAATGCCTTTCCTGCCAGGGCGCGACGCCGCCCTGTTCCTGGACTTCGACGGCACATTGGTCGGCATCGCGGAGACGCCCGAGGCCGTCAAGGTGCCCGACGGCTTGGTGCCGCTGCTGGCCCAGTTGCACGACGCCCTGGAGGGCGCCGTGGCCATCGTCTCCGGCCGGCCTGTCGATGTGCTCGACCGCTTCCTCGCCCCCCTGCGTCTGCCTACCGCCGGTGAGCACGGCGCGCATCGGCGCGATGCCGACGGGCACTTGATGGAGCGTGCGCCCACCGACCTGTCCGAAGTCATTGCCGCAGCCAACGCGCTGGCCAACCGCCATACCGGCCTGCTGGTCGAGCGCAAGCAGGCCGCCGTCGCGCTGCACTACCGGCTCGCGCCCGAGCTGGAGCAACTCTGCCTGGACACCATGGCCGAGACGGTCGGCGACCGCCCGGAGTTCGAACTGCTGCACGGCAAATGCGTGGTGGAGATCAAGCCGGCCGGCACCAACAAGGGCACGGCCATCACGGCCTATCTGAAAGAAGCACCCTTCCTCGACCGCAAGCCCTTCTTCTTCGGCGACGACACCACCGATGAGAGCGGATTCGCCGTGGCACAGGCCCATGGCGGTCTGGGCATCAAGGTGGGGCCGGGCAGCACCCGCGCCACGGCGCGGGTCGATGGTCCGGCTGCCGTGTACGAATGGCTCAAGCAGGCGGCCGACGCGTTGGCCGGCCCAGGGACGGCGCCCCGCTGAAGCGCCGCACAACCGACGAGGAGAAGCAAAGAGACATGGCAAGACTGGTCGTGATTTCCAACCGGGTGGCAGACCCGCGCAAGGTGGCCGCAGGCGGCCTGGCAGTGGCCTTGGGCGAATCCCTGCAGCAGACGGGCGGCCTCTGGTTCGGCTGGAGCGGCACCATCGTCGAGGACGGGCCCACCGGCGAAGGCGAGATGCACCGCCACCAGGCCGGCAAGGTGACGCTGGCCACGCTGGACCTGTGCCGCGAGGACCACGACGCCTACTACCTCGGCTACAGCAACAAGGTGCTCTGGCCGGTGTTCCACAACCGGCTGGACCTGGCGAACTTCGATGCCGGCTTCATCGGCGGCTACCGCCGCGTGAACCAGCTGTTCGCGCGCAAGCTGATGCCGCTGCTGCAGGAAGACGACATCCTCTGGGTGCACGACTACCACCTGATCCCGCTGGCGGCCGAGCTTCGCGCCATGGGCTGCAAGCAGAAGATCGGCTTCTTCCTGCACATCCCGCTGCCGCCGCAGATCATCCTGGCGGCCATTCCGCAGCACGAGTGGCTGATGCGCTCGCTCTTCGCCTATGACGTGGTGGGCTTCCAGGCGCAGCAGGACGTGCAGCACTTCGAGCGCTACGTGAGCAACGAGGCGCATGGCGAGGCCCTGGGCAACGACCAGTTCCGCGCCTGGGGCCAGACGGTGCGGGCGAGTGCCTTTCCCATCGGCATCGACGTGGACGAGTTCCTGGCGCTCACGCATGCCAAGGAAGCGCGCGACATGCACGAGACGGTGCGGCGCGAGTATTCGCAGCGCCGCCTGCTGCTGGGCATCGACCGGCTGGACTATTCCAAGGGCATCCCGCAGCGGGCACGCGCCTTCCGTGAGCTGCTGGCGCGCTATCCCGAGAACCACCGCAGCGCCACGCTGATCCAGATCGCCTCGCCCACGCGCGAGGATGTCGACGCCTACGGCGACATCCGGCGCGAGCTGGAATCGCTGTGCGGTGCCATCAACGGCGACTACGGCGAGCTCGACTGGATGCCGGTGCGCTACATCCACCGCACGGTGGCCCGCAAGCGGGTCCCGGGCCTGTGCCGCGCGGCGGCCGTGGGCCTGGTGACGCCGCTGCGCGATGGCATGAACCTGGTGGCCAAGGAGTACATCGCCGCGCAGGATCCGGCCGATCCGGGGGTGCTCGTGCTCTCGCGCTTCGCGGGTGCCGCGGAGCAGCTGAAGGAAGCGTTGCTGGTCAATCCCTACGACACCCACGGCACGGCCGAGACCATCCAGCAGGCGCTGCACATGCCGCTGGAAGAGCGCCGGGCCCGCCACCAGAAGCTGCTGTCGCGCATCCGCGATCACGACGTGCATTGGTGGCGCCGGACCTTCCTGGACGCGCTGCGCGAGGCGCCCGGCGTGGGCTGACCGCGCCGCGCAGAGTGCTCAGCGGCTGCGGGCCGCGTCGTCCTCGGCCAGGGCCTGGCCGACCAGGCCGGCCAGCCAGTCCATGAAGACCTGCAACCGGCGCGGCACCTGCCGCCGGTGCGCATAGAGCAGCGTGATCGGCAGCGGTGGCGCGCGCCATTCGGGCAGCACCTCCACCAGTTCTCCGCGCGCCAGCGCCTCCCGGTGGCCCAACACGGGCGCCTGGATCAGCCCCAGGCCGGCGCGGCAGGCGGCCTCGTAGGCCAGCGTGTTGTTCACCGTGATCACCGCCGGCATCTCGAAGCTGCGCGGCTCACCGCCCTCCTCGTACTCCCACAAGGCCGGCCAGCCCGCCAGGCGCGATGAATAGCGCACCAGCTGGTGGCCCTGGCGCAGCTCGTCCAGGTTGCGCGGGTGGCCGTGCTTCGCCAGGTAGGCGGGCGAGGCCAGGTTGGCCTGCACCATCTGCCCGACCGGCCGCGCCACCAGGCCCGACTCCTGCAGCACCCCGACGCGCAGCACGCAGTCGAAGCCGTCGTGCACCAGGTCCACCCGGCGGTCGGTGCTGCCCAGATCCACTTCCAGCAAGGGATGGTCGGCCAGGAAGGCGGGCAGGTTCGGCAGCACCACGCGGGCCCCCAGTTGCAGCGGCACATCGGCACGGATGCGCCCACGCAACGATCCCGGCTGGCGGCTGAACAGTGATTGCAGGTCCTCCGCCTCCGCCAGCAGCGCCTGCGCCCGCTCCACGAAGGCCTCGCCATCGGGCGTGACCCGCACGGTGCGGGTCGTGCGCTGCAGCAGCCGGGTGCCCACCGTCGCCTCCAGCTGCTGCACGACGGCCGACACGCGGGCCCGTGTCAGGCCCAGCCGCTCGGCGGCGCGGGTGAAGCTGGCCAGCTCGGCCACCTGGACATACACACGCAAGGAATCGAGGTCCATTGGTCACTCAGAAAAGACAGTGATTTCATTTTCTACGGCTTTTTCTGGAGATTGCATCTTCTTAAAGTACCAGTCATCCCATCCACCTCTCCCCACAAGGAAGCAGCCATGACCGATACCGCCACCCCGAACACACCTCGCATCGCCCTCGTCACCGGCGGCAGCCGCGGCCTGGGCAAGAGCGCCGCCCTGCACCTCGCCCGCGACGGCGTGGACCTGCTGATCACCTACCGCAACCGCGCCGACGAGGCCGAGGCCGTGGTGCGCGAGGTGCAAGCCCAGGGCCGGCGCGCCGTGGCCTTGCCGCTGGACGTCGCGCGCGCCGATACCTTCGCCGGCTTTGCTGCGGCCGTGCGCGAGGGGCTCGCCGCCACCTGGGGCCGCACGCAATTCGACATCCTGCTCAACAACGCCGGCATGGGCATCCACGCCAGCTTCGAGGCCACCACCGAGACGCAGTTCGACGAGCTGATGGCCACGCACCTGAAGGGGCCCTTCTTCCTCACGCAGGCGCTGCTGCCGCTGCTGGCCGATGGCGGCAATGTGCTGAACGTGTCCTCGGGCCTGGCGCGCTTCTCGCTGCCCGGCTATGCGGCCTACGCCACCATGAAGGGCGGCATCGAGGTACTGACGCGCTACCTGGCCAAGGAACTGGGCCCGCGCCGCATCGCCGTGAACGTGATCGCCCCCGGCGCCATCGAGACCGACTTCGGCGGCGGCGTGGTGCGCGACAACGCGCAGATGAACGCCGCCATCGCCGCGCAGACCGCGCAGGGCCGCGTCGGCCTGCCCGACGACATCGGCGGCGCTGTGGCCGCGCTGCTGCGGCCGGGCAATCACTGGATGACCGCCCAACGCGTCGAAGTCTCGGGCGGGATGTTCATCTGAGCGCAGTCGGCCCACTGACCCTGCCGACGCGCGCCAGTCGCGCCAGGGCCGTCCGCCAGAGCGCCTGCAAGCCGGCCGCCAGCGCGGAGGTCGGCGCCGTTGGCGTGAGCCGGGCGACCCGCGCGGGCGCATCGTCCAGCGCCAGCACCTGAACCCAGCCCTCGGCATCGACCTGATGGGCTTGGCCAGCGTCCAGATGCTGGGACACGGCCAGCATCTGCTCCGCCACCCAGCGCGGCGCCTCCACCACCCGCACATGGCCTTCGACGGCGAAGAGCAGGGTGCCGCGGCTCACCGGCAGCAGCAGGCATTCGCCAGGGGCGATGCAGGCCGGATCGGCAGCACGGGAAAGGGCGGCATGGCGGGCGGTCATGGAAGCTCCTTGAACAGGGCGTGGAAGTGGCCTCCAGCGTAGGCCTGACGCTGCCTGCAAAACAGGCACACCCCGCGGGGACATCGACCGCAACAGCGTGCCCGGCCGACGCTCTGTTATGGTCGATTCGCCGCCCAACTGCATCTGTTCCGATGCACCCGGCCGGCGCACCATTGCAGCCATGTCCCCCCTGCCCCGCTACCGCCAGCTGGCCCAGCACTACACCCAGGCCATCCGCGCCGGCACGCTGCAGCCCGGCGAGCGCCTGCCCTCGCTGCGCGAGCTGATGAAGCTGCATGGCGTGAGCCTGTCCACCGCCCTGCAGGTCTGCCGCACCCTCGAAGGCGATGGCTTCGCCGAGGCGCGCGAGCGCTCGGGCTACTTCGTGCGCCAGCCGCGCCGCCTGGCCATGGTGCCCATGGACGAGCCCGCCGCCGACCGGCCGCCCGATCCGGCGCAGTTCGTCGGCATCCACCAGACGGTGTCGGACTTCGTCACCCGCCGCCGCTGGGGCGAGGTGCACCTGGACCTGTCCTCCGCCCGCGCCTCGCCCGAGTTCTACCCGGCCGAGGCCCTGCGCACGGCCATGATGCGCAGCCTGCGCCAGCGGCCGCAGTTGCTCACGCAGGCATCGCCCTCGCGCAGCCGCACACCTTTCCGCGAGGCGGTGGCGCGGCGGGCGCTGCGCGCCGGCATGCACCTCGCGCCCGAGGACGTGCTGCCCACCAACGGCTGCATCGAGGCGCTGAACCTGGCCCTGCGTGCCGTCGCCCAGCCCGGCGACACGGTGGCCGTCGAATCGCCCACCTTCTACGGCCTGCTGCAGGCGCTCGAAAGCCTGGGCATGCGCGCACTGGAGATTCCCACCAGCCCGCAGACCGGCCTGTCGCTGGAGGCGCTGGAGCTCGCCCTGCGCACCTACGAAGGCATCAAGGCCGTCGCGGTGGTGCCGCACCTGCAGAACCCGCTGGGCAGCGTCATGCCCGACACCCACAAGCAGCGGCTGGTGCAGTTGTGCCGCGCGCACGGCACCGCGCTGATCGAGGACGACACCTACACCGAGCTGCTGGACATGGACGCCGTCCCGCGTGCCGTCCAGTCCTTCGACACCGACGGCGGCGTGATCCATTGCGCCTCGATGCACAAGGTGCTGGCGCCCGGGCTGCGGCTGGGCTGGATCCACGCCGGCCGCTGGCATGCGCGGGTGGAGATGCTCAAGTTCGCCCAGACGCGGATGAACGAGGAGCTGTCGCAATGGGCCGTGGGCGAGTTCATGGCCACGAGCGCCTACGACCGCCACCTGCGCCGCCTGCGCGAGACGCTGCGGCTGCAGCGCGAGCGCACGGCCGATGCCATCGCCGCGCACTTCCCGGCCGGCACGCGCATCAACCTGCCGCCCGGCGGGCTTCAGCTGTGGGTGGAGCTGCCGGCTGGCACGCAGGCCCAGGCGCTGTTCGATGCGGCGCTGGAAGAGCACATCCTCGTTGCGCCGGGCACGCTGTTCTCCAACAGCGCGCGCTGCGACGGATTTGTGCGCATCAACTGCGGCCTGCCCTGGTCACCGGCGCTGGCGGCAGGCTTGAAGCGGCTGGGGGAGTTGGCCGTCCAGGTGGCGAGGCCCGCGGTGCGCCGGGCGGCCTGAGCGGCCAGCCCCGACGCGCCGCTGTTCTCTTGCGCTGACGCTTCGCCGGACGTCAGCGGGTCAGTCGACCAGCGCCAGCGCGGCGTAGTCGCCGACCTTGTCGCCCAGGCCCGCTGCGACCAATTCCACACCATCGGTGAGCGAGGGCAGGCGCCCCTCCAGTTGCGACTGCAGCCGCGGGAGCAGGAAGTCGCGGTTGTGCCAGAAGACGCTGCCACCCAGGCTGATGCGCGACAGGTCCAGCGCGGCCACCAGGTTGTAGAGCAGGCGGCCCATCACGCGGCACAGCGCGTCCACCGTGGCCAGGGCCTTTGCATCGCCCTGCTGTGCGGCACCGAAGAGTTCGGCCGCATCCACCCCGAAACGCCGGGCGATGGCGTTGCCCGCCACCAGCGACTCCACGTCGCCGCGGTTGCCGCAGCCACACAGCGCCTCGTTGTCGTCATCGCTGACGAACAGGTGGCCGGCGTGGCCCGCGTTGCCGTTCTTGCCACGCAGCGTGCGCCCGTCCACGCACAGGCCGACGCCCACGCCGGTGCTCCAGGTGACGTAGGCGCAATGGTCCTGGCCCTGCAGCGCACCCCAGCGGCGCTCGGCCTCCAGCGCGGCGACGGCGTCGTTCTCCACCCGCACGCGGCCGAAGCGGGCGGCCAGCGGCGCCTCGATGGGCGCGAAGGTCCAGTCGTTGGGCAGGCCCCGGTCCGGGCCCGCCAGGCCGCCGCAGATGTTGGGCGTGGCCAGGGCGATGGCGCCCTCGCGCAGCACGAAAGGGCCGGCCGACGACACGCCCACCTGGTCCACCGCCGACACCGGCACGCCGGCCTCAGCACAGGCCGCCTCGATGAGCTGCATCACCTGCCGGGCCACCGCCTCGTTGTCGCCGGTCTTGGCGGTGGGCGCGTTCTGCCGGGCAATCAGGTCGGTACTGCCAGCTTTGGCCAGGCTCACCGCCACCTTGGTGCCGCCGATGTCGACGCAGGCTTTCATGCGCGGGTTTCCTTGGATCGTTGAAAGAGAAGAGGAAGCTCAGAGTAAGCGCGCCACGCCGGCCGCGATCATGCTCAGCACCACGGTGCTGGCGATGGGCACTTGCCACACGCGGCCGAAGAGCTTGAATTGGAAGTCACCCGGCAGCCGGCCGAAGCCGAGCTTGCGCAGCCAGCCCGTGAGGCCCTGCAGCAGCAGCAGGGCCAGCATGGTGACAAGCAGCCAGCGCAGCATGAGCGACGGGGTTGCGGCTCGCTCAGCCAGCCAGGGCCGCGAGGGCCTGTCGGTGCAGCTCGGGCGTGGCGGCGGCGACCACGCGGCCGTCGGAATGCAGGCCCAGCGGCTGGCCGGCCCAGTCGGTGATCACGCCACCCGCGGCCTCCACCAGGCCGGCGGGGCCCAGGTAGTCGTAGGGCTGCAGGCCGGCCTCGACCACCAGGTCGATGGTGCCGCCGGCCAGTTGGGCATAGCTGTAGCAGTCGCCGCCGAAGCGGCGCATGGCGCACTGGCGGCTCAGGCGGTCGAAGGCCGTCCATTCGTCGGCCGAGAAGATGTCGGGCGAGGTGGTGAAGATGCGCGCCTCGGACAGCTGCGTGCAGTCGCGCACGCGCACCGGCTGGCCGTTGCGCATGGCCACGCCGTCCTGACCCACCCAGCGCTCGCCGAGCACCGGCATGTCGACCAGGCCGAGCACCACGCGCCCGCCCTCCATGGCGCCGATCAGCGTGCCCCACAGGGGGGAGCCGGTGATGAAGCTGCGCGTGCCGTCGATGGGGTCGAGCACCCACACGCGGGCCGCGTCCAGGTTCTGCTGGCCATGCTCCTCGCCATAGATGCCGTCCTGCGGCAGGGCCTGTCCCAGGATGTCGCGCATGGCCTGCTCGGCCGCGCGGTCGGCCAGCGTGACCGGGCTTTCGTCGGCCTTGGTGATGATGTCCAGCGGCTGGCGGAAATGCGCCATCGACTGGGCGGCGGCGGCATCGGCCAGGGCGTGGGCGGTACGGAGCAGGTCGTTCATGGGCGGGCGGGGATGGCGCGATGCGGTCGGTGAAATCAAAGGAATCAGAGCGTGTGGCTGCGGTCGCCCTGGCGGAAGCCGATGGCGTCCCACGGCTCGCCAGCGGCGAAGGCGAGCACCTTGAACAGCTCGCCCATCTCGTGCTCGTGGATCAGGCGGGCCGCCAGGGCCCGTTCCGCCAGCGGGGCGGCCATCATGCGCTCGGCCAGGCCGCAGTCGAGCAGAAAGCGCGCCTGGCTGGTGTAGCCCAGCACTTCCAGGCCGGCGTCCTGGCCGGCCAGCGCGACGCCGGTGAAGTCGACGTGGGCGGTGATGTCCTTGTCGCCCACGGCCACGAGGGGGTTGTCGTCGGAGCGGTGGGCCTGGTGGCACATCAGCGTGCCCATGTGGCGCTGCGGGTGGTAGTACTCGACCTCGGGAAAGCCATAGTCCAGGAAGTAGGCGGCGCCGCGCTTCAGGCGCTCGGCCAGCGTGGCGATGAAGGCGCGGGCCTGGGGATGCACCTCGGTCAGGTAGTCCTGAGGGCCGTCGGGCTCGACGGGCGGGCGCAGCCCGGTCGGTCGGTCGTCCCAGCCGAAGCGGCCATCGGTCTGCACGACGACGCCGCGCTCCAGCCACTCGCCGGCGCGCCGCACCAGCAGTTGGACCGGCATGGCGTCCAGCACCTCGTTGCCGACCACCACGCCTTCGATGCCGTCGGGCAGCGCATCGACCCAGCGCACGCGGCCGGCCCAGGGCGCGAGACGCTCCTGCTGGCGCGCGCGCAGGGCGCCGGAGAGGTCGACGATGGTGTAGCGCGCGACGCGCTCGCCCAGGCTTTCCAGCAGCTGCGCGGCCAGGGCGCCGCTGCCGGCACCGAATTCCCAGACCTCGTCGGTACCCGTGTGCTCGAAGGCATCGGCCACGGCCACGGCCAGGCTCTGACCGAACAGCGAAGACAGCTCGGGCGCGGTCACGAAGTCGCTGCCCCACTGCGGCAGGTGGCCGAACTTGCGGCTGCCGTGCGCGTAATAGCCCAGCCCCGGCGCGTAGAGGGCCAGCGCCATGAAGCGGTCGAACGGCAGCCAGCCACCGTCCCGCTCGATGGCGCGCCTCACCAGCGCTGCACAGGCAGAAGAGGCGGTCGGTACACTGGGCGGGGTCGTCGGGGTGCTCACGGCACCCATTCTCCCTGCAACCTCCGGGTGGCCCGGCGCCTGGGGTCCTTGCCCTTTGGCGGCATGCCCGGCCGACCGACCGATGCCCCCCACCGATCACCCATCCATGAGTGCCCTTCCCTCCGCCAGTGAACCGCGTACCGTGCTGGTGACCGGCGCCGGCCGCCGGCTCGGACGCGAGATCGCCCTGGCCCTGGCGGCCGGCGGCTGGCAGGTGGCGGTGCACTACCGCAGCTCGCGCGACGAAGCCCAGGCCACCGCCGCCGACTGCGCCCGGCTGTCGGGCCGCGCCGCGATCATCAGCGCCGAGCTGGAGGACGAGGCCGCCGTCCGCGCGATGGTGCCGCAGGTGGTGGCCGAGTTCGGCCGGCTCGACGCCGTGGTGCACAGCGCCTCGCGGTTCGAGCACGACGATGCCGCCAGCTTTGGCTATGCCGCCATGGAGGCCCATCTGCGCAGCAACACCGGTGCCGCCATCGTGCTGGCCCAGGCGCTGCGCCAGCATCTGGACGAACGCGACGGCCAAGGCGCCGTGGTCCATCTGCTGGACCAGAAACTGTGGAACCCGAATCCCGACTTCCTGAGTTACACGTTGTCGAAGGCCGCGCTGGAAGCCGCCACGCCGCTGCTGGCGTTGGCCCTGGCGCCGCGCGTGCGCGTGGTGGGCGTGGCCCCGGGTCTCACGCTGACCAGCCACATGCTGAGCGACGAGCGCTTCCAGCAGTTGCATCGCCTGTCGCCGCTGGGCCGCTCGTCCACGCCGCAGGACGTGGCCGCCACGGTGCGCTTCGCGCTCGAGAACAACTCGATGACCGGCACCACCCTGCTGGTTGACGGCGGGCAGCACCTGATGCGCTTCGACCGCGACTTTTCATTGATGTGACGAGCACTTCCATGACCGCTCCCCTCCTCGGCCAGCAGCGCCTGACGCTCACGGGCCTGCGCTTCGATGCCAACCTGGGCATCCTCGACAGCGAGAAGACCGCGCCGCAGCCGATCCGCGTCGATGCCGAACTCAACCTGGGGCCGCAGCCGCTGGCACCGCAGGACGACGACATCTTCCATGTGCTCGACTACCGCAAGGTGCGCAAGATCATCATCGACGAGTGCACCGCGCACCATGTGAACCTGCTGGAAAGCCTGATCGGCCAGGTGGCCGGCCGGCTGATGCAGTTGCCCGGCGTGCTGGGCGTGCGGGTGAAGATCGCCAAGCTGGAAATCTTCGACGACTGCGAAGTCGCGATCCAAGTCGAGACCGGCCAGTGGTGAGCGCTGGCGAGGCCCATCGAGTCGGATTGCATCGTGCTCATTCGGGTTGGATCCCGGCACGCTTGGCGAGCGTGCCGTAAAGGCCGATGTCCCGGTGGAGGAGTTCCGCCAGCTGACGCGGCTCGCCGCCCACCGGCACCAGACCCTGCTGCGCCAGCACCTGGCGCATGCCCGGATCGTCGAGCGCCGCACGCACGTTGGCATTCACGGCCCCGATGACGGCGTCCGTGGTTCCGCGCGGCGCAAAGAGGCCGTACCACAGCGTCATCTCCAGGCCGGCCAGACCGCTCTCGGCGAAGGTGGGAACGTTCGGGAAATCAGCGCTCCGGCGCTTTGCCGCGAACGCCAGGGCCCTCAGGCGGCCCGCCTGTAGCTGTGGCCCGACGCTGGGCGCCGAGCCGATCAGAAACTGCACGTCTCCCGCCATCAGTGCGGTGACGGCCTCTCCCGCGCCTTTGTAGGGAATGTGGACGGCCTGCACGCCAGCGACATTGAGGAAGTTCTCGGCGGCCAGGTGAAAGGCATTGCCCACACCCGGAGAGGCATAGGCCAGCTTGGCGCCCGGCCGTTTGGCCGCCGCGATGAAGTCGGCCAGCGTCCTGGCAGGGTTGGCCGCATTGACGACGAGCAGCATGCCCTCGGCCGCACAAACCTCCACCACCGGGCGCAGGTCGCGCTCCGTATCGAAGGGAAGCTTCTTGTAGATGCTGGGATTGATGGCCAGGGAAGGACCATGCAGGAGCAAGGTATGGCCATCCGGCGGCGCCTTGGCCACGATGTCCGCGCCGATGTTGCCGTTGGCACCCGCGCGGTTCTCGACGATGAAGGTGTTTCCGGTGCGCTGGCCCAGCACATTGGCCAGCAGGCGGGCCACGATGTCGGGCGCACCGCCCGTGCCGAAGGGAACGATGATCCGCGTTACCCGGCTGTCGCGCTCCTGCGCCAGCACCGGCGGCACGCCACCCAGGCAGGCTGCGGCGGCCAGTGTGGCAAGGAAGGATTTTCTTGTGATTCCAGAGTCGGACATGGTGTCTCCAAGGTAGGGCCTGCGCTGTCTGGCCGGCCTCTTTCTGAGCCCGAGGGCTTCTGCTTCACGGTGACAGGAAGGCGTCCACCGTCTCGGTGAACGTCGCAGCCTGCTCGACATGACTCATGTGCGCGGCGTCGGCCATCAACCGCAACTCGGCATGCTGGATGCACGCGGCCAGCGCCTGCGAGACCGCCGGGCTGACCGCCCTGTCCTGTTGACCTGCGATCACCAGCGTCGGCATCTCCAGCCGCCCCAGGGAGGCGATGTGGTCCAGGCCGCAGATGGCATGGACCGCCGTGGTGTATCCCGTCACGGAGGTGTCGGCGACCATGCGGCCGATCCAATCGGTGGTCGCGGGCGCACGGGCCAGGAAGTCCGGCGTGAACCACCGGTCCAGGGTCGGGCGGACCTGCTGCGCCATGCCGCCGGCCTGTGCGTCCGCCACCCGCTGCTGCCAGACGGCCCTCACCGGCGCCGGCGTCACCGCGCCGCAATGCGCGAGCACCAGTCGTCGGATGCGGGAGGGCGCCGCGAGCGCCATGGCCTGGGCCACCATGCCGCCGAACGACAGGCCTGCGAGGGAAAACTCCCGCAGCCCGAGGGGCTCGAGCGCGAGCAGGACCGCGGCCGCGTAGTCATGCAACGCCGCCCCGGGTGGCAGGGCCGCAGAGCGGCCATGGCCGGGCAGATCCGGAACGATGACGCGGAAGCGACGCGCCAGCACGGGAATCTGCAGGCGCCATGCCTCCGCGCGGGTCGCGATGGGATGCAGCAGGACGACGGCTGGCGCGGACTCGGCACCGAAGACGTCCAGGTGCAGCGGCCAGCTCATGCCGGAACTCCCAGCTGACCCGCAAGCCAGGCAACGATGGTGGGCAGGGTCTGCGGCGTCAGGCCCATGTGCCCGCCCGGAAACAGCCGCACATGCTTGGGATTGCCGTGTTCTGTCAGCAAGTGCAGATCGGCGATCGGGCACTGCTTGTCCTCGCGCCCGTTGACCAGCAGCAGCGGTGCGCTGCGGCGGTCGAGCAGTCCCTGGTCGAGCAGGGACAGGCGCTTGAAGAAGGCCAGGTATTCCTCGTCGTTGCGGGCACCCAGCATGCGGCAGCGTGTCTCCACGAGTCCCATCAGGTAGCTGTCGGGGTAGCGGGACGCGCCGATCCATTCGGGCTGGAACATGTAGTGCGCGCCACCGCCCCAGTTCACTGCGCCCCGCAGCCGGTCGGGGTAGAGCAGTGCAAGTTTGGTGGCCCAGTAGCCGCCGAACGAACGGCCCAGGCAGGCCAGGCGTCGGCCGTCGAGATCGGACTGCGTGTCGATCCAGTCGAACACCGTGGTGAACTGCCTTTCGGCGTCCTGCACACCCTTGACCGGGGACTCCCCCGTGCCCGCGTTGTCCATCGCGACCGTCGCGATGCCCAGCGCCAGCAGGGCATCGCAGGCCTGGGTCATCTGCTCCTTCCAGGCATCGACGCCGCCCCACATGACCACGACGGGAGGACGTTCGACATTCGCGGGCCTGCGCAGAAGGGCGGTGATCGAGTCCCCCTCGCCCTCCCGGCCAGCGAACGGAATGCGCACCACCTGCACCGGCAGCGTCCAGAGCCGGGCGGCTCTCAGGTAGGTTTCCCGCTCGCGTTCGGCGCAGCGCAGCTTGGCCGGATGATCCGGGCAGGGGAAGCGGCCCATGAAGTAGAGACCGCTCGCCTTCATGAACAGCTTGCAGGCCTCGTCCAGGGCGCCCGCCTGCTCGGCCTTTTCCGCGGAGGCGCTGCAGGCATCGCCGGCCTCGCGCCAATGCGCGGCCCACTGGGCGCCGTCGAGTCCCGGAAGGCGGTCGATCAGGTCGACGCCCTCGTCCGGATCCAGCGCGTTCATCGGGTGGATGCGAGAGCGCAGCCTCGTCTTCATCCAGACACGCGCCTCGGCGAGCGTCTTGGGGCGTCCCTGGACATCGCCGTCCGGCGTCTGCTGGGCATCCTGCATGGGGTCTCCTGTTCAATCGGCGTTGTTCGCAACGGGACTGTGCCAGCGGGCGGCCATAAACAAAAACTGTTCTTGTGGATTCAAACTATTTGCCTGACCTATAGTTTGCGGATGCGCATCAACCGGCTGGACCTCAATCTCCTTGCATGTCTGGACGCGTTGCTGGCGCACCGCAACGTCAGCCGGGCGGCGAAGCAGATGCATCTGAGCCAGCCCGCGACCAGTGCCGCGCTGGCAAGGCTGCGGGACTACTTCCAGGACCCATTGCTGCTGCGGGAAGGGCGGCATTACGCGCTGACGCCGTTTGCGGAATCCCTGATCGACCCTGTGCGGGACATCCTGTCGCGCGCCCAGGCGCTGACGCAGTTGCGGCCCGAGACGGACCCGCTGCGCATGGAGCGGAACATCACGATCGTGGCGTCGGACTATGTGTTCAGTACCGTCCTGGTGCCGCTGTTCCGGATGGCCGAGACGACCGCGCCACGGCTCACGTTCGCGGTCCGGCCGGTCTCGGGATACGACTCGCCCGAACTGGAGAACCAGCATGTCGACCTGGTGTTGCTGGGCGCCTCCGCCGTCGCCAGCCATCACCCCAGCGAGCTGCTGCTCTCGGACTCGTTCTGCTGCATCGCGTGGGCCGAGAACCCCCTGATCGGCCGGACCCTTTCGCTCAAGGCCTTCCAGAAGATGGGGCACGTCGTGCCGCTCCTCGGCGACGGCCGATTGCCGACCCTGGATCAGGTCGCTTATGAGATGCAGGGCGTCGTGCGGCGCATCGCGATGCGCGTCCCGACCTTTTCGGCCGTGGCGGAATGCGTGGTCGGGACTTCGCACATCGCCACCATTCCGAAATCCTTCGCCAAGGGCTTGTTGAAGACGCTGCCGCTGCGGCTGATGACCTGCCCGATCCACATCCCACCCGTGCGCATCGCGATGCAGTGGCACCGGCACCAGGCGGACGACCCGGTGCTGCGCTGGGTGAGGCGCAACCTGCAGGATGTGGCGGTACAGCAGGGATTCCTCCGGCCGCACTCTCCGTCGTGAACATCGCTGGCGTGCGTCACGCAGGAATCGTCCGCGGGAACGGTTGACGCAGGCATCCCTGCGCACCGCCGTTTCACGGCACCGAAGGCCCGCGCGGTCCATGAGGATGTGGCGTCCCGGGCAAAATCGCGCCCCATGAACGCCGTGTGGACCGAATCCGAAGCCCCTGCAGCCGCCGCCCCCAGCCATCAGGCGGCCGCGAAGATCGAGCGCGAGACGCACAAGCTCGAAAAGCGCCTGTGTCGCGAGGTCGGCCGCGCCATCACCGACTACAACATGATCGAAGAGGGCGACAAGGTCATGGTGTGCCTCTCGGGCGGCAAGGACAGCTACGGCATGCTGGACATCCTGCTCAAGCTCAAGGCCCGCGCGCCGGTGAACTTCGAGCTGATCGCCGTCAACCTCGACCAGAAGCAGCCCGGCTTTCCGGAAGACGTGCTGCCGGCCTATCTGAAGCAGGTGGGCGTGCCTTTCCACATCGAGGAGCAGGACACCTACAGCATCGTCAAGCGCGTGGTGCCCGAGGGCAAAACCACCTGCGGCCTGTGCTCGCGCCTGCGCCGGGGCATCCTCTACCGCGTGGCCGACGAGCTGGGCGCCACCAAGGTCGCGCTGGGCCACCACCGCGACGACATCCTGGCTACCTTCTTTCTCAACATGTTCTTCGCCGCCAAGCTCAAGGCCATGCCGCCCAAGCTGGTGAGCGACGACGGCCGGCATGTGGTGATCCGACCGCTGGCCTACGTGGCCGAGAAGGACCTCGTGCGCTGGGCCCAGCACCGCGGCTTCCCCATCATTCCCTGCAACCTCTGCGGCAGCCAGGAGAACCTGCAGCGCCAGGTGGTCGGCGACATGCTGCGCGACTGGGAACGCAAGCATCCCGGCAGGCTCGAGAACATGCTCCACAGCCTGCAGAACGTGGCGCCCTCGCACCTGCTGGACGGAACCCTGCACGACTTCAAGGGTCTGAAGCCGACCGGCGTGGCCAGCGAGGACGGCGACCGGGCCTTCGATCCGCCCGAACTGCCGCCCGTGCCCGCCATGCCCTCGGCGGTGCAGGTGTTCAGCCTCGGCTGACGCGCGCTTCCCGCCGACTTCCAGCCACGACGCGCCGCCGCGCGTCCAGCCGATGCGACAACGACACAGGGGCCGGCCAACGGCCCCAGGGATAACGACGACATGCAACGCGCATTGCGACTCCTCGGCCTGGCCGCCGTGACGGCGGTGGCCGCCGGCCTGGCGGGCTGTGCCACCTCCTACGTGGTGGACAACAACGTCCAGAGCTATGCCAAGGCACCCATTCCGCCTGGCGCCACCTACCGCTTCGAACGCCTCCCCTCGCAGCAAGCGAACGACGCGGCCCAGACCGACCTGGAAACCCTGGCCGAGCCCTCGCTGGCCGCCGCCGGGCTCCGGCGCGACGACGCCAATCCGCGCTATGCCGTGCAGGTGAGCGCCCGCTCGCAGCTGGAACTGTCGCCCTGGGCCGATCCGTGGTTAGATGGTCCGGGCTGGGGCCCCGGCTGGGGTCCGCGCTGGGGCGTGGGCCTGGGCTATGGCCGCCCCAGCTGGTACGGCGGCGGCTGGTGGGGCCCGGGCGCCCTGCCGCCCAACCAGACCTGGTACGGCCGCGAGGTGTCGATCGTGATGCGCTCGCTGCCCGACCGGCAGGTCGTCTACGAGACCCATGCCCGCCACGACGGCCCCTACCCGGACACGCGGCGGATCCTGCCGGTGATGTTCCATGCGGCGCTGCAGGGCTTTCCCAACCCGCCGCAGGCCGTGCGCCGCGTGGATGTGACGGTCGAGACGAAGCCGCCCGCGTCCACGCAGGCCGCCCCGCAGCCCGCAACGGCCGCGCCGGCTGCCCCGACGCCGACGCCCGCGCGCCCTTGAGCGCCTCGCGGGGAGTGGGCAGGCGCCCCGCCCACCGCCGCGTTCTCGGTGACACTCGCCCGATGGACATCACCCGCCTCATCGCCGTGCGCCACGGCGAGACGCTCTGGAACGTCGACACCCGCATCCAGGGCCAGCTCGACATCCCGCTCAACGACGAAGGCCAGTGGCAGGCGCAGCAGGCGGGCCGCGCGCTGGCCGAGGAGCCCGTCGCCGCCATCTACGCCAGCGACCTGGCCCGCGCCTGGCAGACGGCCAGCGCCATCGCCGAGGCCCATCCCGACGCGCCCCCACTCATCGCCGAACCCCGGCTGCGCGAGCGCGGCTTCGGCATCTTCGAGGGTCGCACCTTCGCCGAGATCGAGGCCGAGCTGCCCGAGCAGGCGCTCAAGTGGCGCAAGCGCGTGCCCGACTTCGCCCCCGAGGGCGGCGAAAACCTGCTGGTCTTCCGGGACCGCATCGTGGCCGTCGCCGCCGAACTGGCGGCACGCCATCCCGGCGAACTGGTGGTGCTGGTCGCCCACGGCGGCGTGATGGACGTGCTCTACCGCGCCGCCACCGGCCAGGAGCTTCAGGCGCCTCGCACCTGGGAGCTGCGCAACGCGGCCATCAACCGTCTGCTGTGGACGCCGGAGGGCTTCTCCCTGGTGGGATGGGCCGACACGGGACACCTCAACCGGGATCTGGCGCGCGACGAGACGAGCACCTGAGGCCACCTAGAATCCGCGCTCGCCAGCCTCTGGATGAACCCCATGAACCGCTGCAGCCTCCCACATTTCCTGCTTGCCGCCGCCCTGAGCTGTATGGGCACCGCGGCCCTTCTCTCGCCCCTGCCTGCGCAGGCCCAGACCCAGAACGAAGCGGCCGTCGGCGGCCGCAACTTTCCCGACGGCACATTGCGCGGTCGCCTGCGCATGCTCGACTTTCCGCAGGCCGACCTCGACGGCCGGCTGGAAGTGCTGGCCCCCGGCACCCGCATCCGCAATGCCCAGAACATGGTCGTGACCGGCAGCACGCTGCTGGGCCAGGACCTGGCGGTGAACTACCTGCGCGATCCCGCCGGGCAGGTGCAGCAGATCTGGATCCTCTCGCCCGACGAGGCTGCCACCGACCGCGCGACGGCCAGTGGCAAGCCGCTGCTCAACATCTGGCCCTTCGTCACTCGGGCCGACAACGAAGGCAGCTGAGCGCGCCGCCCCGGCGCCCAGCCCGCGGGGCACGGCCGGCCACCGCTGCGCTACGCCTCTCCATTCGATTCCAGCCTCCGGCGCCCCCCGGCAGCCCCCCCTTTGCACAGAAAGCCCCCACCATGTCCCGCAAAGTCTTCATCAAGACCTTCGGCTGCCAGATGAACGAGTACGACTCGGACAAGATGGCCGATGTCCTCGCCGCCGCCGACGGCTACGAGCCCACCCAGAACGTGGACGAGGCCGACCTGATCCTCTTCAACACCTGTTCCGTGCGCGAGAAGGCGCAGGAAAAGGTCTTCTCCGACCTCGGCCGCGTGCAGCACCTGAAGGCCAAGGGCGTGAAGATCGGCGTCGGCGGCTGCGTCGCCAGCCAGGAGGGCGAGGCCATCATTGCCCGCGCGCCCTACGTGGACGTGGTCTTCGGCCCGCAGACCCTGCACCGTCTGCCCGAGCTGCTGGCCCGCCGCGAAGCCGAGCGCCGGCCGCAGGTGGACATCTCCTTCCCCGAAATCGAGAAATTCGACCACCTGCCGCCCGCGCGCGTCGAGGGCGCCACGGCCTATGTGTCCATCATGGAAGGCTGCTCCAAGTACTGCAGCTACTGCGTGGTGCCCTACACCCGCGGCGAGGAGGTCAACCGCCCGCTCGACGATGTGCTGGTCGAGGTGGCGGGCCTGGCCGACCAGGGCGTGCGCGAGGTCACGCTGCTGGGCCAGAACGTGAACGCCTACCGCGGCAGGATGGGCGACACCGCCGAGATCGCCGACTTCGCCACGCTGATCGAATACATCGCCGAGATTCCTGGCATCGAGCGCATCCGCTACACCACGAGTCACCCCAACGAGTTCACGCCGCGGCTGATCGAGACCTACGCCAAGGTGCCGCAGCTGGTGAGCCACCTGCACCTGCCGGTGCAGCACGGCAGCGACCGCATCCTGATGGCGATGAAGCGCGGCTACACCGCCATGGAATACAAGAGCACGATCCGCAAGCTGCGCGCCATCCGGCCGCAGCTGGCGCTGTCCAGCGACTTCATCGTCGGCTTCCCGGGTGAGACCGAGGACGACTTCGCGAAGATGATGAAGCTGATCGAGGACGTGGGCTTCGACGCCAGCTTCAGCTTCATCTTCAGCCCGCGGCCCGGCACACCCGCCGCCGCGCTGCACGACGACACGCCGCACGAGGTCAAGCTCGCGCGCCTGCAGCACCTGCAGAAGACCATTGACGACAACGTCCGGCGGCTGTCCGATGCGCTGGTCGGTACCACGCAGCGGCTGCTGGTCGAAGGGCCTTCCAAGAAGAACCCGGCCGAACTGATGGGCCGCACCGACTGCTTCCGCGTCGTCAACTTCGAGGCGCCCGCGCGCCTGGTGGGCCAGATGGTGGACGTGACGATCACCCAGGCCCTCTCGCACACCCTGCGCGGCGAGGTGCTGACGCACGAGCATGACGGAGCCGGCGCCAAGCGCGCCGCGCAGGCCGCCTGATGTCGGCCGGCCGGCCACGCGCCCGCGGCTCCTTCCAGCAGTTGATGCTGGCCGCCTTTCTGGTGGTCACGGCGCTGGTGGTGGGCGTCGCGCTGCGCGCCGTCTTCCAGTACGACCAGCTCATCACGCAAAGCCGCGAGGCGGCGCGTCGGGCGCTGCTGCTCTCGGGTGCCGCCCAGTCGCTGGCCGAGCGCAGCGCGGCCATGGAACGCTCAGGCCGCCAGTCGCTGGTGCTCAACGACGCCGTGCTGCGCCGCCGCTTCGCCGACGCGCAGAAGGATGCGCAGAACGTGGTGCAGCGGCTGGTCGACAACGGGCTGCTGCCGCAATCGGCCCAGCAATGGCGCGCCCAGATGGCCACCATCGAGGACCTGATGAACGGCGCGCCCGAGACGGCCCTGGCCCGCGAGGGCTCGATGGCGCTGCAGTTCCGCGAACTGGATGCGCTCAACACCCAGCTCGCCCAGCAGGCGCAGATGCTGATCGAGGCCCAGAACAACGCCCTGGCCGACCGGCTGGAGGCCGCGCGGCGCCGGCTGACGCTGCAGGTGGTGGCGGCCAGCGGGCTGGCCGCGGCCCTGGCGCTGGCCTTCGGCATCTGGCTGGCGCGGCCCTTCAAGCGGCTGGAGCGCGCCATCGTGCGCCTGGGCGAGAACCGGCTGGACGAGCCCATCGACATCCGCGGCCCGGCCGACGTGCGGCGCGTGTCGCAGCAGCTGGACTGGCTGCGCCTGCGGCTGATGGAGCTGGACGCCGACAAGGCGCGCTTCCTGCGCCATGTGTCGCACGAGCTCAAGACGCCGCTGGCGGCGCTGCGCGAAGGCGTGTCGCTGCTGGAGGACGGCGTGACCGGCGAGCTCAACCCGGCCCAGCGCGAGGTGGCGCAGATCCTGCAACAGAACGCCGTGTCGCTCCAAAGCCAGATCGAGGCGCTGCTGCGCTTCAACGCCGCCGCCTTCGAGGCCCGCCAGCTCAAGCGCGAACGCTGCAACCTGGTCAAGCTGGTGCAGGAGCAGATCGACGCCCAGCGGCTGCAGTGGCAGTCGCACGGCCTGACCGTGCGGGTGGAGGGCGAGCCGGTGACAGTGATGGCCGATCCGGCCAAGCTGGGCACGGCGGTGGCCAACCTGCTGTCCAACGCGATCCGCTTCTCGGCCCGAGGCGGCACCATCGCGCTGGCCGTCTCCAGCACCGGCGACACCGCCAGCATCGAGATCAGCGACGCCGGTCCCGGCATCGCGCCGGACGACCGCGACCGGGTGTTCGAGCCCTTCTTCCGCGGCGAGCGCCAGCCGGAGCACACCGTGAAAGGCACAGGCATCGGCCTGTCCATCGTGCAGGAGTACATTGCAGCCCATGGTGGCCGCATTGCGCTGCTGCCCACCGGCCCCGGCGCGCGATTCCGCATCGACCTGCCGCGCGGCTGACCTCTCCCGACCTCACGCCCATGACGACCTTGTCCGTCCGCAGCCCTCTCCTTGCCGTTGCCCTGGTCCTGGCCGGGGTGCTGGCAGGCTGCGCCACCCCAGCGCCCACGCCGAGCGTGCCGGCCCCTGCGCCAGCCACCACGGCCAACCCACCCGTGCCGGCCACCCGGCCGGCCGTCCAGCCGGTGGAAGTGCAACCCGTCGCCCCAGCCACCCAGATGCAGTCGGCTGGCAACGGCATGGCAGCCAGTGGCTACGGCAGTGCCAGCAGCGAAGCGCTGTCCCGCATGCTGGCCTACGCCGACCGGGCCCGCAGCCTGCAGTCTGGCGAGGCGGCCGCGGAGATCGCCCGCATCGGCGACCCCGGCGACTCGGCCCCCCTGCAGATGCAGCTGGCCCTGGCGCTGGCGCAGACCCGCAACCCTGCCGATCTGGCGCGCGCCACGGCCCTGATGCAGCGCGTCGCCGGCAGCACGCAGGCCGAGGCCCAGCCGCTGCAGCCGCTGGCGCGGGTGCTGGCCGCCCGCTACCTGGAGCAGCGCCGCGTCGAGGACGACCGCGACCGGCAGGTGGCGCAGCTCAAGGAAGCGCAGCGGCGCATCGACCACCTCAATGACCGCATCGAGGCGCTGCGCGCCATCGAACGCAGCTTCGGCCGCCCGTCCAACGGCGCGGCGCGCCCCTCGCCCTGAACCGGCCGGCCCGGCCGCACCCACCCGACCCAGGCAAGCCCATGAGCGACACCGCCAAAGCCGCCGCCACCGGCGCCCGCATCCTGGTCGTGGACGACGATGCCGACATGCTGCGGCTGCTGTCGCTGCGCCTGGCTGCGGCGGGCTACCAGGTCACGGCCGTCACCTCGGCCGAGTCGGCGCTCACGCAACTGGAGATCGAGCATCCGCGGCTGGTGCTCAGCGACGTGCGCCTGCCCGGACGCGACGGGCTGCAGCTGTTCGACGAGATCCGCAAGCGCCATCCGACGCTGCCGGTGATCCTGCTCACGGCGCACGGCACCATTCCCGACGCGGTGGAGGCGACATCCCGCGGCGTCTTCACCTACCTCACCAAGCCCTACGACGCCCGCGAGCTGCTCGACAAGATCGGCCAGGCGATGGCCCTGGGCGCCCCCGCCGCCACGCCGGCCGCGGGCGGCGACGAAAGCTGGCGCGCCGAGATCGTCAGCCGCTCCAGCCGCATGGCCGAGGTGCTGGCCGAGGCGCGCATGGTGGCCAAGTCGGACGCCAGCGTGCTGCTGCGTGGCGACTCCGGCACCGGCAAGGAAGTGCTGGCCCGCGCCATCCACAAGGCCAGCGACCGCGCACGCAAGCCCTTCGTGGCCGTCAACTGCGGAGCGATTCCCGAGGCGCTGCTGGAATCCGAGCTGTTCGGCCACGTCAAGGGCGCCTTCACCGACGCCCACGCCAACCACAAGGGGCTGTTCCAGCAGGCCGATGGCGGCACGCTGATGCTGGACGAAATCGGCGACATGCCACCCGCCCTGCAGGTCAAGCTGCTGCGGGTGCTGCAGGAGCGCGCGGTGCGCCCGGTGGGCGCCACGCAGGCGATCGCCGTGGACGTGCGCATCATCTCCGCCACCCATCGCGACCTGGAGGCGGCCATGGCCGCCGCCCAGTTCCGCGAGGACCTGTACTACCGCCTGAACGTGGTCACGCTCACGCTGCCGCCGCTGTCGGCCCGGCGCGAGGACATCCCGCTACTGGCCAACCACTTCCTGCAGAAGCTGGCCGGCAAGTACGGCAAGCGGCTGTCGGGCTTCGCGCCCGAGGCGCTCAAGGCCCTGACCACGGCCCCCTGGCCGGGCAACATCCGCCAGCTCTACAACGTGGTCGAGCAGGTGTGCGCCCTGTCGAGCTCGCCGCTGATCCCGCTGGCACTGGTGCAGCGGGCGCTGCGCGTGCCCACCGTGGAGGTGCAGACCTATGCCGAGGCCAAGCAGCGCTTCGAGCGCGATTACCTGGTCGGGCTGCTCAAGCTGACCGACGGCAACGTGGCCGATGCCGCGCGCCTGGCCGACCGCAACCGCACCGAGTTCTACCGTCTTTTGCAGAAGCACGAACTCACGCCGGGCCACTTCAAGAACGACGGCGTTGCTGGCGCTTCGGAGCCTGTCGCCGACGAGCGACAGGGCTAAGTCGTTGATTTGAAAAGGATTGGCCGCCACCCCTCGGCGAGTTGTCGGGCTGTGGCGACAGATTCGGTGCTATTACGGCCGCGACGGCTGAAAACGCCAAGAATCAATCGAGAAAATCTCCGTAACTCGCTGATTTTCAACAATTAAATCGTGTTGGCATGGGGATTGCCCTATAGCCCGCATGACCCTCCTCACCACCCCCCCTGTCATCCTGCGTCCGCAGCGTGACGCCCTGCGTCGCAAGAACGCGCAGACGGCGCGCGCCAGCTCGGCGCGGAGCCAGGCCCATGCGCCGGCACTCGCCGCCAGCGCCAGCGCGGACTGCGTCTTCAAGCGCCTCCCCGCCATCGGTGAGACCCCCCTTTCGAATTTCCAGCACTGGTAAGGACTCGCCATGAAACCGAACGAGTTTTCGCACCTGAAGGTCCTGACGCCCGAGCAGTTCCAGCCGCGCCGCCCCGCCGCCCGCGAGGAACGCCATCCCAACGCCGTCACTGCGCCCCCGATCAACCGCGGTTCCATGACGCCTCGCCCCTGGCGCGGTTTCTGGAACAGCATCGGCACCGCCCTCCTGCTCAAGATGGGCGCGGGTCGTGCCACCGCGGCCGCCCAGCCTGCCGGTCCGGTCCAGCCCTGGGAGCGCGCCGCCAAGCGCCGCCGCCTGACCTTCACGATGCTGGCCCTGTTCAGCACCGTGCTGGCCTCGGCCCTGTTTGCCCAGGTGCAACCCGACTACGACAACGCCTTCCTGGAATACGGCCAGATCGCGCTGTATGGCCTGCTCTCCGGCTGGGTGGTCACCGGCTTCGTAACCGCGCTGATGGGTTTCTACGTGTCTGTGCGTGGCGACAAGTACGCCCTGTCGGCCAAGCAGGTCGCCGACCATCCGATGAATCCGGAGGCCCGCACCGCGATCATCATGCCGATCTGCAACGAGGACGTGGCCACGGTGTTCGCCGGCCTGCGCGCCACCTGCGAATCGGTGGCCAACACCGGCCATGCGAAGCAGTTTGATGTGTTCGTGCTGTCCGACAGCTACAACCCCGAGATCGCCAAGGCCGAACGTGCCGCGTGGGAAGAACTGCGCGCCGCCCTGGCCCAGTCCTTTGCCGACAGCCCGAACAAGCCGCAGGTCGAGGTGTACTACCGCCTGCGCACCCGCCGCACGCACCGCAAGGCTGGCAACGTGGCCGACTTCTGCCGCCGCTGGGGCAAGGACTACCGCTACATGGTCGTGCTCGATGCCGACAGCGTCATGAGCGGCGACTGCCTGACCAGCATGGTCAAGCTGATGGAAGCCAATCCCACCGCCGGGATCATCCAGACCGCCACGCAGGCCATCGGCCACGTGACGCTGCACGCACGCGCGCAGCAGTTCGCCAGCCGCGTGACGGGCCGCCTGTTCACCCTGGGCATGCAGTTCTGGCAGCTGGGGGAATCGCACTACTGGGGCCACAACGCCATCATCCGCGTCGCGCCCTTCATGGAGCACTGCGCGCTGGCCCCGATCAAGGGCACGGGCGGCATGTCCGGCGGCATCATGAGCCACGACTTCGTCGAGGCCGCCCTGATGCGCCGCGCCGGCTACCACGTCTGGCTGGTGTCCGACCTGGTCGGCAGCTACGAGCAGCAGCCGCCGGATCTGCTGGCCGAACTGCAGCGTGACCGCCGCTGGTGCCAGGGCAACCTGCAAAACGCCCGCCTGATGGCCGAGCCCGGCATCCACCCCGTGCACCGCGCCATGTTCGTGACCGGCACGATGGCTTATGTGTCCGCCCCGATGTGGCTGGCTTTCATGACCCTGGGCACCGCCCTGTGGCTGACCGGCTCGCGTCTGGTCCAGGACTGGGCCGTGCTGCCCATGGAGCTGGCCGGACTGTGGATCTGGACGCTGTGCCTGCTGTTCCTGCCCCGCATCCTAGGCGTGGCCGCGGTGTTCATGCGCGGTGAGCAGAAGAACTTCGGCGGTGCGTTCAGCCTGTTCAAGAGCGCCGCGCTGGAAAGCGTCATGGCCATCGTGCAGGCACCCGTGCGCATGCTGGCCCACTCGCTGTTCGTGATCGTCGCCCTGACCGGCCTCAAGCTGGAGTGGAAGTCGCCCCCGCGGGAAGCGGCCGCCGTGCCGTGGAGCGAGGCCTTTAACCGCCTGGCGCCGATGAGCGGTCTGGTGGCTGTGCTGGCCTGCGGCGTGGCGCTGATCGACGCCAGCGCGCTGGTGTGGCTCATGCCCGTCGGCCTGCCGCTGCTGCTGGCCATTCCCATGGCCGTGCTGACCAGCCGCATCGATGTCGGTGGCGTGATGCGCGAGCGTCACTACCTGCTGATTCCCGAGGAATCCCGGTCGCCCGCCGTGCTGCGCCGCGCGTGGGCCCACGCGGACCGACTGGCCCTGAAGGCCGCCTGAGTCCGGCGCCTCGCCAAAACAAAACGCCCGCGAATTTCGCGGGCGTTTTTCATTTGGGAGATCGGTCGTTTTACCGAGGGATGGATGGGTCGAAGGGCTTGCGCCGAGGATTCGACAGGCTCAGCCCGAACGGCCTCGGGTCAACCGGACCGCATGACCGGGCGACCCGCTCCTCGCGTCAGAACGGCAGCTTGGGCCCACCCGGCCCGCCCATTCCCGGCAGCCCGGGCATGCCCTTCATGCCGCCCAGGCGCTTCATCATCTTCATGAGGCCGCCGCCCTTCATCTTCTTCATCATGCCCTGCATCTGCTCGAACTCGTTGAGCAGGCGGTTGACCTCCTGGACCTGCACGCCGGCGCCCGTGGCGATGCGCTTCTTGCGGCTGGCCTTGATGAGCTCGGGCTTGCGGCGCTCGGTGGGCGTCATGCTGTGGATGATGCCTTCCTTGCGGCGAATGTCGCGCTCGGCGCGCGTCAGGTCGGCCTCGCTGGCCTTGGCGGCCAGTTGGGTGGGCAGCTTGTCCATGAAGCTGGAGAGGCCGCCCATCTGCTTCATCTGCTGCAACTGGGCCAGGAAGTCTTCCAGGTCGAAGTGGCCGCTCTTGACCTTGGTGGCGAGCTTCTTGGCCGCCTCCATGTCGACACCGGCCGAGACCTGCTCGACCAGCGCCACGATGTCGCCCATGCCCAGGATGCGCCCGGCATGGCGCTCGGCGTCGAAGACCTCCAGCCCGTCGATCTTCTCGCTGGTACCAGCGAACTTGATCGGCACACCCGTGATCTGCCGCACCGACAGCGCCGCACCGCCACGCGAATCGCCGTCCATCTTGGTCAGAATGATGCCGGTCAGCGGCAGCGCGTCCTTGAAGGCCTTGGCGGTGTTGGCCGCGTCCTGGCCCTGCATGGCGTCGACGACGAACAGGGTCTCGACCGGATTCAAGGCGCCGTGCAGCGTCTTGATTTCCTCCATCAGCACTTCGTCGATGGCCAGGCGGCCGGCGGTGTCGACCAGCAGCACGTCGAAGTAGTGCCGCTTGGCGTAGTCGAGCGCGGCGCGGGCGATGTCCAGCGGCTTCTGGTCGGGCGTGCTGGGGAACCACTCGGCGCCCGCCTGCTTGGTCACCGTCTTGAGCTGCTCGATGGCCGCGGGGCGGTAAACGTCGCCCGAGACGGTCAGCACCTTCTTCTTGCGCTTCTCGATCAGGTGCTTGGCCAGCTTGGCGGTGGTGGTGGTCTTGCCGGCGCCCTGCAGGCCGGCCATGAGCACCACGGCCGGCGGCTGGGCGTTGAGGTTGATGTCCGAGACGCCCTCGCCCATGGTCGCCGCCAGTTCGCGGTTGACGATGCCCACCAGCGCCTGGCCGGGCTTGAGGGAACCCATCACCTCCTCGCCCATCGCCTTGTCCTTGACCCGGTTGACGAAGTCGCGCACCACCGGCAACGCGACGTCGGCCTCGAGCAGCGCCATGCGCACCTCGCGCATCATGTCCTGCACGTTGGTTTCGGTGATGCGCGCCTGCCCGCTCATCTGCTTGACGAGGCGGGAGAACTTGTCGGTGAGGGCGGTGGCCATGGATGGGAGGGGAAGAAGGCTGGGGAAGGAAGCGGCGGCGCCGCGGCGGCGGCCGAGTCCGGGGCGGGCACGGCGGGGTGTCCGGCGGGCCCCGTCCGCTGGGGCCCAAAGGCTAAACTCAGCGGATGATTCTAGCGAGCCCCTCCCCACTCAGCGTGGCCCTGGGCATCGCCACGGCCGCGGCCTACGGCGTGGCCGCCGCCTTCTCCCACAAGCTCAACCGCAGCGCCACCCAGGCCGTCGTCGCCATCGCGTGGCTGCTGCACGCGGCAGCGCTGGCCACCGGCCTGCTGCCCGGCACGCCGCGCTTCGGCTTCGCACCGGCGCTGTCGATCACGGCCTGGCTGGTGATGACGGTCTATGCGGTGGAAAGCCGGCTCTTCCCCGGCCTGACGGTGCGCCGCGTGCTGGCGGGACTGGGCGCGCTGGCGGCACTGCTGGCCGCGGCCTTTCCCGGTTCGCCGCTGCACATGAATGCCTCGCCCTGGCTGCCGCTGCATCTGGCACTCGGCATCGCCAGCTACGGGCTCTTCGGCGCGGCCGTGGTGCATGCCTGGCTCATGACGCGGGCCGAGCAGCGCATCCGCCAGGCGGCCGATCCGCATGCGGGCCTGCCGCTGCTGACGCTGGAGCGCCTGACCTTCCGCTTCGTCACGGCCGGTTTCGTGCTGCTGTCGGCCACGCTGCTGGCGGGCCTGTTGTTCAGCGAGACGCTCTACGGGCCCCAGGTGCGCGCCTGGAAGTGGGACCACAAGACGGTGTTCTCGCTGCTGGCCTGGCTGAGCTTCGCCATCCTGCTGGCCGGCCGCAGCCGCTTCGGCTGGCGGGGCCGCACGGCCAAGCGCGTGCTCTATGCGGGGGCCGTGCTGCTGCTGCTGGCCTACGTGGGCTCGCGCTTCGTGCTCGAAGTGGTGCTGCACCGGCCCGTCGCCTGATGAAATTCCTGCTCGTGACCCTCGTGGTGGCCGTGGCCATCTGGATCTGGCGGCGCAACCGCCAGGAAGAACTGGACGCCGCACCGCCGCCCCGGCCCAACGCCCGGCCGGCCGTCCGGGGGCCACAGCAGATGGTGCGCTGCGCCCATTGCGGCCTGCACCTGCCGGCCGCCGACGCCGTGTCCGGCCGCCACGGCACCTATTGCAGCGACCGGCACCGCGACGCCGCGGAGCCATGACACCGGACACGGACTTTCCGTCGTCAAACACGGACTGGTCCGCGCTGGAAACCCGCACCGAGCGCAGCCAGGCCCTGCAGCGGGTGTGGCGTGGCTTCATGACGGCCCGGCCGGCGGTGGGACTGCTGTTGCTGGCGCTGCAGGGCATTGCCTTCGCCCTGGGCCAGTCCACGCACGCGCCGACCCTGGCCATCACGGCCCTCTACGCCGCCTTCACCCTGGCCGACCGGCTGCGTACACCCGCGCGCCTGCCGCTGCGACGGCTGGGCATGACTTGGCTGCTGTGCATCGGCCTCGACGTTGCCGTGTTCGCACTGCTTCAGGCGCTGCAGACCGGCACCACGGTCAACTACACGCCCTTGCTGGCCCTTCCGGTGCTCATGGCGGCCGTGGCCGGGGGCCTGGTGGTCGGGCTGGCCACCACCTCGGCCGCAACGCTGCTGATGCTGGCCGAAGCGCTGCGCTTCCAGCTCACGGCCGGCCCCGACGGGCCGGGCCGGCTGCTCCAGGCCGCACTGACCGGCACGGGCCTGTTCGTGCTGTCGCTGCTGGCCCACCAGCTGGCGCTGCGGCTGGCCCGCGAGGAGGCCCGCGCCAGCCGCAGCCAGGATTCGGCCCAGTTGCAGGCGCAGATCAATGCCCTCGTGATCGAGGCGCTGGCCGAAGGCGTGCTGGTGGTGGACGAGGCCGGCCGCGTGCACACGGCCAACCCGGCCGCCGATGCCCTGCTGGGGGGCGGGCTGGACCGCGGCTCGCTGCCGCGCTCGCTGCTGGCCCATCCGGCGTGGCAGCCGCTGGCCAGCCTGGCGCAGCGCACCTTCGAGGACAGGGCCGACCTCGGCGCCGACCTGCCGATCGCCCAGCCCCAGGCCACGCCGCGCGAGCTGCGGGTGCGCACCCGGCTGACGGCCGTGGACGGTGCCCGCGACCGCGGCTTCTGCGTGATGTTCCTGCAGGACCTGCGACAGCTGGAAGCCCGCATCCGCACCGAGAAGATGGCTGCGATGGGCCGCATGTCGGCGGCCGTCGCGCACGAGATCCGCAATCCGCTGGCCGCCATCACGCAGGCCAGCGCCCTGCTGGAGGAGGATCTGACCGAGCCGGCACAGCAGCGCCTCAATGCCATGGTGCAGCAGAACGCACGCCGGCTCGGCCGCATCGTCGACGAGGTGCTGGACGTCGCGCGCGTGCGCCAGCAGGGCAGCGACCTGGGCCAGGGAACGGCCCTGCCCCTTGCCGCCAGCGTCTACACCATGGTCGACGAGTGGAGCCGCCAGAGCGGCCGCGCGCAGCCGGCCCTGCGCCTGGTGGAAAGTCTGCCGGCGGTGCGCTTCAACGAGGAGCACCTGCGGCGCATCCTGGTCAACCTGCTGGACAACGCCGCCCGCTATGCAGGGCCGGGCGAGGAATCCATCCGCGTCCACACCTTCGCCGCGGGCGACGGCCGGCCCACCCTGGCCGTCTGGAGCGACGGCGCGCCCCTGGAGCAGGGCGTGGAACGCCACCTGTTCGAGCCCTTCTTCTCCTCCGAGAGCCGATCCAGCGGGCTGGGCCTGTTCATCTGCCGCGAGCTGTGCGAGCGCCATGGGGCGACCATCCGCTACGAACGCCTGCGTCCCGCACCCGACGTGCCGGCCGGCAATGCCTTCCTGCTGAGCTTCGCGCCAGCGCAGGCGGGCGCTTTGCCACAATAGCTCGGTGAGCAGTTCTCCCGCATCGCCGCCGGCGCAGATCCTCGTCGTGGACGACGAGCCCGACCTGCGCACCCTCTACGAGCTGACCCTGCTGCGCGAGGGCTACCTGGTCGAAGCGGCCAGCAGCGTGGAGGAGGCGTGGCAGCACCTGCAGGCCAACCGCTTCGATGCCGTGATCACCGACATGCGGCTGCCCGACGGGCTCGGCCTGGAGCTGCTGCAGCGCATCGCCCGCCACCAGCGCAGCGAACGCTGCGTCGTGATGACCGCCTACGGCTCGGCCGAGAACGCCGTCGAGGCGCTCAAGGCCGGCGCCTTCGACTACCTGACCAAGCCGGTGGACCTGAAGCAGTTCCGCAGCGTGGTGGCCTCGGCCGTACAGGAGCGCCCGGGCGGCACGCCGGCACGTCCCGCGTCGCCACGCGAGTCCGCGCCGATCGTGCCGGCCGAAGAAGCGCCGGCCGAGGCAGGCGTCGCGCCCGCGGCCCGCGCCGCGCTGGCGCGCCTGGTGGGCGAGTCGGACGTCATGCGCGCAGTCAAGGCCCGCATCGTGCGTGTGGCACGCGGCATGGCGCCGGTGCTGATTCACGGCGAATCGGGCACGGGCAAGGAATTGGTGGCGCGCGCCCTGCACGGCTGCAGCCAACGGGCGGGAGGCCCCTTCGTCGCCGTCAACTGTGGCGCCATTCCGGAGGCGCTGCTGGAAGCCGAGTTCTTCGGCGCACGCAAGGGCTCCTACACCGGCGCGATGCAGGACCGTGACGGCTACTTCCAGGCGGCGCGCGGGGGCACGCTCTTCCTCGACGAGATCGGCGACCTGCCTCTGGCCATGCAGTCCAAGCTGCTGCGGGCCATCCAGGAACGCTGCGTGCGCCCCATCGGCAGCACGCAGGAGGAGCCGGTGGACGTGCGCATCGTCAGCGCCACACACAAGGACCTGCAGGCCGAGGTGCTGGCGGGCCGCTTCCGGCAGGACCTGTTCTACCGCCTCAACGTGATCGAGGTCCGGCTGCCGCCGCTGCGCGAGCGCCGGGAAGACCTGTCGGCCCTGTGCACCGCCCTGCTGGCGCGCATCGCCGAGGAAAGCGGCCAGCCGGTGCCGAGGATGACGATGCAGGTGCTGCTCAAGCTCGAATCGCATCCGCTGCGCGGCAACGTGCGCGAACTGGAGAACCTGCTGCATCGCGCGGTGGCACTCAGCGAGGGCGACACGCTGCAGCTGGACGTCGAGGCCGCGGACGGCAGCGGTATGCAGGACCTGTCCATGCCGCTCTTTGCCACGCCAGCGCCGGGCGCCGTGACGGCCGTTCCCGTGCCGGAGGCCGCGCCCACCCGATCGCCGGCAGTCGCGGGAGCCCCCCCCGTGCCCACTGATCTGCAGCAGTACCTCGACGACCAGGAACGCGGCATCGTCGAGCGCGCGCTGCGCGAGGCCAACTACAACCGCACCGCGGCTGCCGCGCGCCTGGGCCTGAGCCTGCGCCAGATCCGCTACCGCATCGCGCGCCTGGGCATCGCGGTGCCGCATGGCGACGATGACTGAACCCGGCGCGGGCACCTGGGACAACGGCTGGCTGCGGGCGGCGCGGCGGCTGGACTCCCCCAACTTCGGCCCCCGCCCGGCCGGGGCCTGCATCGATCTTCTGGTGGTGCACTCCATCAGCCTGCCGCCCGGGCGCTACGGCGGCGATGACGTGCAGCAGCTCTTCACCAACCGGCTGGACTGGGACGCGCATCCCTACTTCGCGCAGATCCGGGGCCTGGAGGTCTCGGCGCACTTCTACATCCGTCGCAATGGCGAACTCTGGCAGTTCGTGAGCGTGGACGACCGGGCCTGGCACGCGGGCGTCTCGCAGTGGCGGGGTCGCGCCAACTGCAATGACGATTCGGTCGGCGTGGAACTGGAAGGTCTGGAAGGCGAGCGTTTCGAGGACGCGCAGTACGAGACGCTGGCCCAGCTCGCGCGGGCACTGTCGGCCCGCTATCCGATTGCCCACGTCGCCGGCCACGAACACATCGCCCCCGGCCGCAAATACGACCCGGGGCCGGGCTTCGACTGGGCCCGCTTGGCGCGGCAGCTGGCGGGCACCACCATCGCCTTCCCGGCCGCTCCTTAAATTTTTCAATCGGACCCCGGGGAGCGATGGCGCCAGCGCTCTGGGGCGGGCCGGATGGCCGGGCGTCGCCAAGCCCCTGTTCATGCGGGTTTGCGCGCCAAATCGCCCGCCAAGCCCCATCGTTGCGGCCTCGGCCGCGCAGGCACCTACTGCTGCTTGGCTCCGGCGCGAAATCCTGGGGTTTCACCGGAAGTCAAGCTTGCCCCGGCAGCCCGACCAAACACTACCGGTAGTGCATTGGCTCTCCTCCGGACACCAGATATAGTGCCCCTCCATCGACGCGGCGGCATGGATCCCTGCCCGCCCGCGCCCTGATCGACGAACACCAAGCCCCCTCAAGAGGAACCGCATGCAGACTGCCTTGAACTCCCCTGCCACCTCCGCCCAGCCCCTGCCGACGATGCCCGCCGGCCGCGACGTGACGGGCACGACGGCCCCCGCACTCGCCCACTACCAGATCATCCGCCGCAATGGCGCCGTGGTGCCCTTCGCGCCCGAGAAGATCACCGTGGCGATGATGAAGGCCTTCCTTGCGGTGCACGGGACGCAGGGCGCGGCCTCGGCCAGCGTGCGCGAGACGGTCGAGGGCCTGACGCAGGCCGTGGTCCGCGCGCTGGTGCGCTCGCGCCCGGGCGGCGGCACCTTCCACATCGAGGACGTGCAGGACCAGGTCGAGCTCGGCCTGATGCGCGGCGGCTACCAGGAAGTCGCCCGCGCCTACGTGCTCTACCGCGAGCGCCGTGCGCAAGAGCGCTCCAAGCAAGTCGAGCAGACGGCTGCGGCCGCCGCGCCGCAACTGCATGTGCTGGACGGCGGCGAGCGAGTTCCGCTGGACATGGGCGCCCTGCAATCGCTGCTGCAGTCCGCCTGCGTCGGCCTGGGCGATGGCGTGAAGGCCGAGCCCATCGTGGCCGAGACCATGCGCAACCTGTACGACGGCGTGCCGCTGGACGAGGTCTACAAGGCCTCGATCCTGGCTGCCCGCACGCTGATCGAGAAGGATCCCGACTACACCTACGCCACCGCGCGCCTGCTGCTGCACACCATCGTCAAGGAAGTGCTGGGCCGCGAAGTGGCGCACGCCGAAATGGGCGCCGCCTACGCCGACTACTTCCCGCAGTTCATCAAGAAGGGCGTCGAGAACGAGCTGCTCGACGAGAAGCTGCTGCAGTACGACCTGGCCCGCCTGGGCGCCGCGCTCAAGGCCGACCGTGACCTGAAGTTCGACTACCTCGGCCTGCAGACCCTGTACGACCGCTACTTCCTGCACGTGCGCAAGAGCCGCATCGAGCTGCCGCAGGCCTTCTTCATGCGCGTGGCCATGGGCCTGGCGCTGGGCGAGATCGACCGCGAGGCGCGCGCCATCGAGTTCTACGAGGTGCTGTCCTCGTTCGACTTCATGTCGTCCACGCCCACGCTGTTCAACAGCGGCACGCTGCGCTCGCAGCTCTCGTCCTGCTACCTGACCACCGTGCCCGACGACCTGGACGGCATCTACGAGTCGATCAAGGAAAACGCGCTGCTGTCGAAGTTCGCCGGCGGCCTGGGCAACGACTGGACCCGCGTGCGCGCCCTGGGCTCGCACATCAAGGGCACCAACGGCGAATCGCAGGGCGTCGTGCCCTTCCTCAAGGTGGTCAACGACACGGCCGTGGCCGTCAACCAGGGCGGCAAGCGCAAGGGCGCGGTCTGCACGTACCTGGAGACCTGGCACCTGGACATCGAAGAATTCCTGGAGCTGCGCAAGAACACGGGTGACGACCGCCGCCGCACCCACGACATGAACACGGCCAACTGGATCCCCGACCTGTTCATGCGCCGCGTGATGGAAAAGGGCAACTGGACGCTGTTCTCGCCCTCTTCCGTGCCCGACCTGCACGACCTGTTCGGCGCCGACTTCGAAAAGGCCTACGTCGCCTACGAAGAGAAGGCCGCGCGCGGCGAGATCAAGCCCGCCAAGACGGTGCCCGCCACCGACCTGTGGCGCAAGATGCTCTCGATGCTGTTCGAGACCGGCCATCCCTGGATCACCTTCAAGGACGCCTGCAACGTGCGCTCGCCGCAGCAGCATGCCGGCGTGGTGCACTCGTCCAACCTCTGCACCGAGATCACGCTCAACACCAGCGACACCGAGACCGCCGTCTGCAACCTGGGCTCGGTCAACCTGCTTCAGCACTTGAAGGACGGTGGCGTCGACCACGAGAAGCTCAAGAAGACCATCTCGGTCGCCATGCGCATGCTCGACAACGTCATCGACATCAACTACTACGCCGTCAAGAAGGCGCGCGACTCGAACCTGCGCCACCGCCCGGTGGGCCTGGGCCTGATGGGCTTCCAGGACGCGCTGTACGAGCTGCGCATCCCCTATGCCAGCGAGCAGGCCGTCCAGTTCGCCGACAAGTCGATGGAAGCCATCTGCTACTACGCCTACTGGGCCTCCACCGAACTGGCCGCCGAGCGTGGCCGCTACAGCAGCTTCAAGGGCTCGCTGTGGGACAAGGGCATCCTGCCCATCGATTCGCTCGACCTGCTGGAAAAGGCCCGCGGCGGCTATGTCGAGGTGGACCGCTCGCGCACCCTCGACTGGGACGCGCTGCGCGCCAAGATCAAGCAGGACGGCATGCGCAACTCCAACTGCGTGGCCATCGCACCGACGGCGACCATCTCCAACATCATCGGCGTGGACGCCTCGATCGAGCCCTGCTTCGGCAACCTGTCGGTCAAGTCCAACCTGTCGGGCGAATTCACCGTCATCAACCACTACCTGGTGCGCGACCTCAAGCGCCTGGGCCTGTGGGACGACGTGATGGTCATGGACCTCAAGCACTTCGATGGCTCGCTGCGTCCCATCGACCGCGTGCCGCAGGACGTGAAGGCGCTGTACGCCACGGCCTTCGAGGTCGAGCCGCAGTGGCTGGTCGAAGCCGCCGCCCGTCGCCAGAAGTGGATCGACCAGGCCCAGAGCCTGAACATCTACATGGCCGGCGCCTCGGGCAAGAAGCTGCACGACACCTACACGCTGGCCTGGACGCGCGGCCTCAAGACCACCTACTACCTGCGCACCATCAGCGCCACGCACGCCGAGAAGTCGACCGTGCAATCGAGCCGCCTCAACGCCGTGTCCTCCGGTGGCAGCTCGTCCATGGCCATGCAGCCCGCTGCTGCAGCCAGCGCGCCCAGCGCACTCGAAGCCGCAGCCGCCGCGGCGCAAGCGCAGATGAACGCGGTGCCCGCCACCGACATCAAGTTCTGCGCCATCGACGATCCGGGCTGCGAAGCCTGCCAGTGATCCCAGCGCGCGTCGCGCGTTGCTGCATGCGTTCCTGCGCAAAGCAGGAACGCATGTCTTCATGTCGGGGCATCGGACGACAGACCCGATGCCCAGGCACAACAAAATTCAGCGACGACACAGCCGAAGAACTTTTCAAGCGCATGTCGTTGCTCTGATAATTGAGCATTGGATTTTTCTATGTTGACCTGGGACGACGAAGTCAAGCCCTCCAATTCGGGCGCACTGTCGAATGCATCGGACATGGCCGCAGGCCGGTCGATGGCATCCCCTTCCTCCGCTTCCTTCGCACGGCCCGAACTGGCCACGCACAGCTTCAGCGCACCTGCTGCCGCGCAACCCGCTGTTGCTGCAACGGCCGCGGCCCGCCGTGTGAATGCCGCCGACAAGCGCATCATCAACGGCCAGACCGACGTCAACCAGCTGGTGCCCTTCAAGTACAAGTGGGCCTGGGAAAAGTACCTTGCCACCTGCGCCAATCACTGGATGCCGCAGGAGGTCAACATGAATCGCGACATCGCTCTGTGGAAGGACCCGAATGGTCTGACCGAGGATGAGCGCCGCATCGTCAAGCGCAACCTCGGCTTCTTCGTCACCGCCGATTCGCTGGCCGCCAACAACATCGTGCTGGGCACCTACCGGCACATCACCGCGCCCGAATGCCGCCAGTTCCTGCTGCGCCAGGCCTTCGAGGAAGCGATCCACACCCATGCCTACCAGTACATCGTCGAGTCGCTGGGCCTGGACGAGTCCGAGATCTTCAACGCCTACAACGAAGTCCAGTCGATCCGCGACAAGGACGAGTTCCTGATCCCGTTCATCGACGCGATCATGGACCCCGACTTCAAGACCGGCACGCCCGAGACCGACCAGACGCTGCTGAAGTCGCTGATCGTCTTCGCCTGCCTGATGGAAGGCCTGTTCTTCTACGTCGGCTTCACGCAGATCCTCGCGCTCGGACGCCAGAACAAGATGACCGGTGCCGCCGAGCAGTACCAGTACATCCTGCGCGACGAGTCGATGCACTGCAACTTCGGCATCGACCTGATCAACCAGCTCAAGCTCGAGAACCCGCATCTGTGGACGCCCGAGTTCAAGGCCGAGATCAAGGCCCTGTTCCAGAAGGCGGTCGAGCTCGAATACCGCTATGCCGAAGACACCATGCCCCGCGGCGTGCTCGGCATGAATGCCTCCATGTTCAAGGGCTACCTGCGCTACATCGCCAATCGGCGTGCCACGCAGATCGGCCTGGAAGCGCTCTTCCCGAACGAGGAAAACCCGTTCCCCTGGATGAGCGAAATGATCGACCTGAAGAAAGAGCGCAATTTCTTCGAAACCCGCGTGATCGAATACCAGTCGGGTGGTGCGCTCTCATGGGACTGAGCAGTTCTCTTCCCTGAAGGACGAATGGATCTGAGACCCGCCCCGACCGCCACACGCACCGCAGAGTGCGGCGGTCGGGGCTTTCCCATTCGTGGTGGCGGGGTGTGCCCCGACGCCACGGATCGCTGTCCGCAGGCACACGGGCGGACAGTGCAATTCGAAGGTTGATTTCCAACTTGATCAAGGAGAAAGAAATGGCAACTGCAAAGAAGGCTCCGGCCAAGAAGGTCGCTGCAAAGAAGGCCGCTCCGGCCAAGAAGGTCGCGGCGAAGAAGGCGGCTCCGGCCAAGAAGGCTGCCGCACCGGCAAAGAAGGTCGCCGCCAAGAAGGCTGCACCGGCGAAGAAGGTCGCAGCGAAGAAGGCTGCACCGGCCAAGAAGGCAGCGCCGGCGAAGAAGGTTGCGGCCAAGAAGGCGGCACCGGCCAAGAAGGTCGCGGCGAAGAAGGCTGCGCCCGCCAAGAAGGCCGCAGCGCCGGCGAAGAAGGTTGCAGCCAAGAAGGCAGCAGCACCGGCGAAGAAGGTCGCCGCCAAGAAGGCTGCACCGGCCAAGAAGGTCGCCGCCAAGAAGACGACGGCGGCCAAGACGGCTGCGGCCCCCAAGGCCCCCGCCAAGAAGGCCGCTGCCAAGAAGGCCGCCGCCAAGAAGCCTGCCCCTGCGAAAGCGCCTGCCCCTGCGGCTGCGCCCGCGCCCGCCGCTGCAGCCCCTGCAGCACAGACCACGCTGAGCCCGCAGGCCGCCTGGCCCTTTCCCACGGCCAGCAAGCCCTGAGGCTGAATGAAGCGCCGCGCCAGCGGCCTTCGACGCCCGAACCCGGCGACCGCAAGGCGCCGGGTTTTTTATTGCCGCGTCGCGAGCCCGCTCAGAGGCCCAGCGCGGCGCGGTCGACCTGGTAGTTCTGGGGGCCGCGCTGTGCGATCTTGAGCGCGCCAAGACGATTGCCCAGTTCGGCGCAGCGCACCAGATCCCAGCCCTGCTCCAGACCATACAGCAGGCCGCCGCGCCAGGCGTCGCCACAGCCGGTGGGATCGACCACGGCCTCGGGCGTCACGGGCGCCACGCGCGTCGCCTCGCCCCCCACCCACACATCGCAGCCCTCGGCGCCCAGGGTGACCACCATGCCGCGCGCGCGGCGCGAGATCTCGGCCGTGCTCCAGCCCGTGCGCTCGCTGAGCATGCGGCCTTCATAGTCGTTGACCACGACCCAGTCGGCCTGATCGATGAAGTGGGCCAGGTCCTTGCCGTCGAACATGGGCAGGCCCTGGCCCGGATCGAAGACGAAGGGAACGCCGGCAGCCTTGAACTGCGCGGCATGCTGCAGCATCGCCTCGCGGCCATCGGGCGCGATGATGCCCAGGCGGATGTCCTCGCGTGCCTCGATGCGGTTGAGGTGGGCCTGCTGCATCGCGCCCGGGTGGAAGGCCGTGATCTGGTTGTTGTCGCGGTCGGTCATGATCATGGCCTGCGCGGTGTAGCTGTCGTCCAGCTGCAGGATGAACTCGGTGCCCACGCCCAGTTCCTTCAGGCGCTGCACGTAGTCGGCGCCATCGCTGCCCACGGCCGCCATGGGCAGGGCGCGACCGCCCAGCGCATTCAGGCTGTAGGCGATGTTGCCGGCGCAGCCGCCGAAGTCCCGGCGCAGGCCGGGCACCAGGAAGGACACGTTCAGGATGTGCAGCTGGTCGGGCAGGATCTGCTCGGCGAAGCGGCCCTCGAAGGTCATGATGGTGTCGAATGCGAGCGAGCCGCAGATCACGGAAGCCATGGCGGGATCAATCCTGCAGAAGCGGTGGGAGACAAGGCGAAGCCGCGGGCACGGTATGACCGTCGGCCTCAGGGATAGAAGGCGAGCACGCTGTGGCCCACCACGGAAGGCAGCGGC
Source organism: Pseudacidovorax sp. 1753 (assembly GCF_040544975.1). Taxonomy (NCBI): domain Bacteria; kingdom Pseudomonadati; phylum Pseudomonadota; class Betaproteobacteria; order Burkholderiales; family Comamonadaceae; genus Pseudacidovorax; species Pseudacidovorax sp. 1753. The sequence continues at coordinate 203,316 of NZ_JBEPKY010000006.1, forward strand.
CGGCCGGCCGCCGCGTGCAACTCGAGCGCCAGCGCGACCTCCTCTTCGGCCCGGCCCGGCAATACGGCAGCACGCGCCATCTCGACCGGCTGGACGACGCGCCGCAGCACCGGGCGTTCGGAGCCGTCGAGCAAGGACAGTTCGATCGCCGGCATGGCCACGGCCACCGGCGCCGCATTGCGCAGCGTGAGGACCAGCCGGTAGCGGCCTTCCGCGCCGTCGCGCATCAACGTGGAGCCATCCACGCGGATGTCGTCGATGCGGCGCGGTGCCTCGATCGTGCAGGCCGTCGCCTGGCACACGGCCGTCAGCAACGGCAGCAGGGCTGGCCGGGACAGCGCCCACTGGTCGCGTTCATGCCGCATCACCTGCGCGCCCAGCACGATCAGCAGGCCCAGTGCGGCCAGCGACCACAGCCAGAAGCGGCGGCGACGCGGCGCCCCGCCTTCTTCTGGCGCGTCCGGCGTGTCCAGAAAGCTGGGGCGCAACGGGGTGAACGGCGGCGCCGCCAGGTCGTCACGGGCAGCCGGCTCATCGGCCATCGGCAGAGCGGACGACGGCGGGGTCGACTCCGCCGTCGGGGACGCTTCGACCAACGGCTGGGGCGCCTGTCCCTGCGCTTCGTCGATGTCGGCGTCTAGGGATGGGCGGTCAAGGCCCGCATCCGGCGCGGGGACGACCGGGGCCGGCGGCAGATCCGACTCCAGCGAGGGCTCGAAGGGGGCCGGGCGCGGCTGTACCGCGGCGCGCCCGGGCCGCAGGAAGGCGGCGAGCGCGGTGGGCTCGGCATTCACCCATGCGCGACCGCGGCGCAGGACGCGGCCGACCTGCGCCGCGTCGGCCGCCGGGCGCCCGGGGATGGCCGAGGGCATGGAGGACGCCGACGGCGCCTGGGCATCCTGCGTCGACGCCGCCCTGTCTTCGGGCTGCGCCAGATCCAGCAGGTCGCGCGCAGGCATCCGGGGCTCGATGCCTTCGGCCGCCGGGGGCGCAGATGTCGCACCACCCGCAGACAGATCGAGCCAGTCGACAGAGGGCCAGGGCTGGGCGGTCGGCGAAGTGTTGGCAGACAGCGAGGGCGACGCTGCGCCGGGCACATCGTCGTCCACCGGCACACTCTCTCCGTCCCGCATCGCAGAGGCCGACTCCGCGTCGCCCAGCCCCGCCGCAGCCCCCGGCTCCGCGACAGGCCATGCGCCCCCGGAGGCGGGCGCCGCCAGCACCACCCAGCGACCGTCAGGCAACTGCTCGCGCAGGTCGGACTGCGCATCGAACACCTCGCCGCAACGGCCACAGCGCACCCATCCGTCGGACAGCCGCAACTGGTCGCGCACCACCTTGAAGGCGGTCGCGCAGGACGGACAGCGGGTGACGAGACTCATGCCGCGCGGCGGCCGGTCATCAGGATCCAGCCGTCTTCGGTGTCGGCGACCTCGAGCGCGATCCAGGGCGCATAAGCCCCCTTCAACTCGTCGGCCTGCCGCGCCAGGATGCCGGCCAGCACCAGGTGGCCGCCCGGTCGCACGTGGGCGCAGAGCAGCGGCGCCAGCACCTTGAGGGGTGTGGCCAGGATGTTGGCAAGCACGGTGTCGTAGTCGCCCTGGGCCCGCTCGGGCAGGCCGGGCGAGAGCTCGACGGCATTGGCATCGGCATTGAGGCGGGTCGATTCCACGGCCGCCTCGTCGATGTCGACGGCATCGATATCGGTGGCGCCGAACTTCGCGGCGCCGATGGCCAGGATGCCCGAGCCGCAACCGTAGTCGAGCACGCGCGAACCCAGCATGTCGGCCGGCTGGGTCGCAATCCAGCGAAGGCACATGCGCGTGGTCGGATGCGTGCCTGTGCCGAACGCCAGGCCCGGATCGAGGCGGATCACCTGCACGGCCTGCGCGGGCGGCTCATGCCAGGTCGGGACGATCCAGAAGCTCCCGGTGATCTCCACCGGCGCAAACTGCGACTGGGTCAGCCGCACCCAGTCCTGCTCGGGCACTTCGGCGATGCCCGCCAGGCTGCAGCCTTCGAAGAAGTCCTGCGCCTGAAGCAGCGCGGCGGCCTCGTCGGCCTTGGCGCGGGTGTCGAAGAGGGCCACCACGCGCGAGCGCTGCCAGCCTTCGCGCGGCGGCGGCATGCCGGGCTCGCCGAACAGGGCCTGCTCTGCCTCGGTGTGGGCATCGGCGTCTTCCACCGAGACGGAGAGGGCATCGAGCGCATCGAGCGCATCGCCCACCACCTCGACCCGGTCTTCGGGCGCCAAGAGCCGCAGTTCGAACATGAATCGCCTTTCCTCAACGGGCCGCGCGCCCATGACGCGCGGCCCCATAACGAACGCGCCGCGGACCGGAAGGCCGGGCCGCGGCGCAAGTCTTCACAAAGTATCGCCGGTGCGGGTCGCCCCGCCCAGGTCCGCGCGCCGACTAGCGCTTGTGGGCGGCCATCCACTCTTCCAGATAGTGGATGTTGGTGCCGCCGGCCATGAACTTGGCGTCCACCATCAGCTCGCGGTGCAGCGGGATGTTGGTCAGGATGCCCTCGACCACCGTCTCGTTGAGCGCCGTGCGCATGCGGGCCATGGCCTGCTCGCGCGTGTCGCCGTAGACGATCAGCTTGCCGATCATCGAGTCGTAGTTGGGCGGCACGAAGTAGTTCGTGTAGACGTGCGAATCGACGCGCACGCCGGGACCGCCCGGCGGATGCCACATGGTGATGCGGCCCGGCGACGGCGTGAACTTGTACGGATCTTCGGCGTTGATCCGGCACTCGATGGCATGGCCCTTGAGCTGGATCTGGCGCTGGGTGAAGGGCAGCTTCTCGCCGGCGGCGACCATGATCTGCGTCTTCACGATATCGATGCCGGTCACCAGCTCCGTCACCGGATGCTCCACCTGCACGCGGGTGTTCATCTCGATGAAATAGAACTCGCCGTTCTCGTACAGGAACTCGAAGGTGCCGGCGCCGCGGTAGCCGATCTTCTTGCAGGCAGCGGCGCAGCGCTCGCCGATCTTCTCGATCAGCTTGCGTGGGATGCCGGGCGCGGGCGACTCCTCGATCACCTTCTGGTGGCGGCGCTGCATGGAGCAGTCGCGCTCGCCCAGGTAGACGGCGTTCTTGTGCTTGTCCGCGAGGATCTGGATCTCGATGTGCCGCGGGTTCTGGAGGAACTTCTCCATGTAAACCGCCGGATTGTTGAAGGCCGCGGCCGCCTCGGCCTTGGTCATCTGGATCGCATTGACCAGCGCGGCTTCGGTGTGCACCACGCGCATGCCGCGGCCACCGCCACCGCCCGCGGCCTTGATGATCACCGGATAGCCGATGGCGCGGGCGATGCGCTTGTTGGCCGTCGCATCGTCCGACAGCTCACCATCGGAGCCGGGCACGCAGGGCACGCCGGCCTTGATCATGGCCTGCTTGGCCGACACCTTGTCGCCCATGATGCGGATCGACTCGGGTGTGGGGCCGATGAACTGGAAGCCGCTCTGCTCCACCCGTTCGGCGAAGTTGGCGTTTTCCGAGAGGAAGCCGTAGCCGGGATGGATGGCCTCGGCATCCGTGACCTCGGCGGCCGAGATGATGGCCGGCATGTTGAGGTAGCTCTGCGACGACGGAGCCGGGCCGATGCACACGGCCTCTTCGGCCAGCTTGACGTACTTGGCCTCGCGGTCGGCCTCGGAATACACCATGACCGCCTTGATGCCCAGTTCGCTGCAGGCGCGCTGGATCCTCAGGGCGATCTCGCCGCGGTTCGCGACCAGGATCTTCTTAAACATTGCAGCCTCCGCGGCGCGATCGCCCGCACGCTGCGCGTGCCAGTGCGATGTGCCGGCCTTCGGCCGTCCGCGCCAGCGCGCGAGCGCCGCGGTTCGCGACCAGGATCTTCTTGAACATTCAGGCGCTCACTCGATGATGAACAGCGGCTGGCCGTATTCGACGGCTTGGCCGTTCTCGCCGAGGATCTGCTTGACGGTGCCCGACTTGTCGGCCTCGATCTCGTTGAGGATCTTCATCGCCTCGATGATGCAGAGGGTGTCGCCCTCCTTCACCTGGGAGCCGACCTCCACGAACGCGGCGGCGCCGGGACTGGAGGAGCGGTAGAACGTGCCGACCATGGGCGACTTCACCACATGGCCCGAGGGCGCCGCCTCTGCGGACGCAGCGGCCGGCGCCGCAGCTTGCGCTGCCGGGGCAGCCGCCATGACGGCAGGCGCCGCTGCCGCGGGCATGGCAGCCTGGACATACTGAACGGGGGCGGCTTCGCCCGCCTTGACGATGCGCACCTTGCCTTCGGCTTCGGTGATCTCGAGTTCGGAAATATTGGATTCAGACACCAGGTCGATCAGTGTCTTGAGTTTGCGCAGATCCATGATTCTCCAGCGCCGGCCGCGGAGGCCGTCTATCGAACTTGCTTGAAAGTCGGCGTACGTCGGCGTTTTGACGCCATCTGCCGAGAAGGTCGCGGATTCTAGCCGTGAACCACTGCGCGCTGCCAAGCCTGCAGGTCAGCCGGCTCGACCTTGCCCATTCTACGGTCGCGCACGGCACCGCCCGAATCGAGCACGAGCGTGAAGGGCAGGCCGCCGCTGTCATTGCCCAAAGCCTTGACCAGCGACAGGGCCTGCGCGCCTGCGATGCCGATCGGGAAAACCACCGGAAGCCGCGCCAGGAACCTGTCCACGGGCTCCGCGCGATCGACGGCGATGCCGACCACCTGCCAACCATTGGCCGTGTTTTCGCGGTGGAAACGGTCGAGCAGCGGCATCTCCTCGACACAGGGGGGACACCAGGTCGCCCAGAAATTGACCAGCGTCGGCTTGCCGCGCAGCGCCGCGAGGGCCAGCTCGCCACCGCCGGGCCGCGGGAGGCGCAGCGACCACAGCGCGTCCGGGACCTCCCCCGTTGCCGACACGCCGACCTGCGGCTGTTCACGATGCCGCCACAGTGCCAAGCCCGCGCCGGCGGCCACCGCGGCGGCACCGCCATACGCCAGCCACTGCCGACGGTTGGCTGTCATTGCCCCTCCTCCACCAGGCGCCGGACCGACGCCAGATCGCCCCGGGGTGTGCGCCCCTGGCTGTCGGGCCGCAAGGCACCGCGCAGGTCGTCCAGGTCATAGATCATCAGGTGCACCCCCACTTCGGTACCCAGTTCGCGGCTGCGGGCATGGACGCTGAGCGCCTCGACGCTCTCGCCGTGGAAGCCGGTCACGGTACGGGGCTCGTACTCGACATGGTGGTCGATGAGCGCGATTTCCGCCGACTTGGAGTCATCGCAGAACAGTTGGATATAGATGTCGCTCAGGCGGGTGGCGGTCCCGTGCCAGACAGAACCCCCGAGATGCGGCCTGAAGGCCGCCATGTGCTCCATCCATTCGAGCGCCAGCCGTCGCAGTGCCTGCAGTTCGGCCGGCTGGGTGTCGGCGCAGAAGATGCGGATGTAGTCGCGCACCTCCTCCTCGACCTCGTCGTTGCCGGGCAGGGCCGTGCGTTGCGGCAGGCCGAGGTCGCGCAGGGCACGGCGCTTGGCAGGGCCGTATTCGAGCCCCTCCTCCACGATGAGGCGGGCAGCGGCGGCAGCGATGTCGCGCTTGGCGGAGTCCATCGGCGCATTGTGCCGCCGCGAGGCCGGCCCCGGGGCGGACGGCCCTGCGGCCCTTCCTAGAATCCGCCGATGCATATTCACATCCTCGGCATCTGCGGAACCTTCATGGGTGGCCTGGCCGCCCTGGCCCGCGAGGCCGGCCACCGCGTCACCGGCTGTGATGCGGGCGTCTATCCGCCGATGAGCACCCAGTTGCGCGAGCTCGGCATCGAACTGCTCGAAGGCTATGGCGCGGACCAGTTGGCGCTCGCGCCCGACATGTTCGTGATCGGCAATGTCGTCTCCCGTGCGCGACTGGCCGATGGCCGTCCCAAGTTCCCGCTGATGGAAGCGATCCTGGACGCCGGCGCGCCCTACACCAGCGGCCCGCAGTGGCTGGCCGAGCATGTGCTGCAGGGCCGCCATGTGCTGGCCGTGGCCGGCACCCATGGCAAGACCACGACCACCTCGATGCTGACCTGGGTGCTGGAGCAGGCGGGCCTGCAGCCCGGATTCCTGGTGGGCGGCGTGCCGCTGGACTTCGGCGTTTCCGCGCGCCTGGGTCGCGGGGCTGCCGAAGCCCTCGCCTCGACGGGCATGGAAGAAGCGGCCGTCGCTTCCGCGGCGCGAGCAAGCCATCCAGCCCCCTTCGTCATCGAAGCCGACGAGTACGACACCGCCTTCTTCGACAAGCGCAGCAAGTTCGTCCACTACCGGCCGCGCACGGCGGTGCTGAACAACCTGGAGTTCGACCACGCCGACATCTTCGACAACCTGGCGGCCATCGAGCGGCAATTCCACCACTTGGTGCGAACCGTGCCCTCCACCGGCCGATTGGTCGTCCACGCGGGCGAACAGAGCCTGGAGCGGGTGTTGGCCCAGGGCTGCTGGAGCGAAGTCGCCCGCTTCGGCGAGGCGCCGGAAGCACCGTGGCGCGCCCGCGGCCCCGCCCATGCCTTCGACGTGCTGCGCGGCGACGAGGTGGTCGGCCGCGTCGAGTGGGCGCTGAGCGGCCAGCACAACCAGGCCAACGCGCTGGCCGCCATCGCCGCGGCCGAGCATGTGGGCGTGGCGCCGGCGCAGGCCGCCGAGGCGCTCTGCCGCTTCCGCAATGTGCGACGCCGCATGGAACTGCGCGGCGAAGTGGCGCGGCAGGGCGGCGAGCCGATCCGCGTCTACGACGACTTCGCCCACCATCCGACCGCCATCCAGACCACGCTGGATGGCCTGCGCCAGCGGCTGGACGCCGACGGGCGCCAGGGCGAGCGCATCGTGGCGATCTTCGAGCCGCGCAGCAACACCATGAAGCTCGGCACCATGGCCGCCCAGTTGCCGGGCAGCCTGCGCGACGCCGCCCTCGCCTTCTGCCACACGGCCGGCCTGGACTGGGACGTGGCCGGCGCGCTCGCGCCGATGGCCGAACGCGCGGTCTGCTTCGACAACGTCGACAGCCTGGTCGAGGCCGTGGCCGCTGCTGCGCGACCGGGCGACCATCTGGTTTGCATGAGCAATGGCGGCTTCGGCGGTATCCATGGCAAGCTGATCGCCGCATTGCAGGCCGCCTGAACGCCGGAGAACCCACCACATGGCCCAAGCCACATCGCGCGCCCGGCAGCTGATCGAGACGCTGCAACTGCAGCCCCATCCCGAGGGCGGTTGGTACCGCGAGGTGTTCCGCGCACCGACCCCGGTGCAGCCCGCCGACCACCGGGGACCGCGTGCGGCACTGACCAGCATCTACTTCCTGCTGGAGGCCGGCCAGCATTCGCGCTGGCACCAGGTGCTGTCGGACGAACTCTGGGTGCATCTGGAGGGCGTGCCGCTCACCCTGTGGACCGCCGACGCCGCCTTCCGCACGGCGCCGGCCCATGTTCGCCTGGCCCCGGTGGACGTCCACGGCGGCCGCCCCCAGCACATGGTGCCCGCCGGCCAGTGGCAGGCGGCGCAACCCGTGGCCACGCACAGCGCCGGCGACTACACGCTGGCCGCCTGCGCCGTCGCGCCGGGCTTCGACTTCGCCGACTTCACGCTGATGGATGCCCAGGGCGAGGTGGCCGCCGCCGTGCGGCACCACTGGCCCGCACTGGCTTCCTTCATCTGATTCAACCGCGACGTTTCTTCACCGCCTGCGACAGCACATCCAGCAGGCTGCGCGAATCGTCCCACCCCAGGCAGGCGTCGGTGATGCTCTTGCCGTATTCCAGCGCCGACGGCACATCCTTGCCCGGCGAGAACTTCTGCGCGCCGGCCTGGATGTGGCTTTCCACCATCACGCCGAAGACCTTGCGGCTGCCGCCGGCGATCTGCTCCGCGATGTCCCGTGCCACGTCGACCTGTTTCTGGTGCTGCTTGCTGCTGTTGGCATGGCTGCAGTCCACCATCAGCGTGGGGGGCAGCCCGGCGGCCTCGAGGTCGCGGCAGGCGATCTCGACGCTGGCGGCGTCGTAGTTGGGCGCCTTGCCGCCACGCAGGATCACGTGGCAATCCTTGTTGCCATTGGTCTGCACGATGGCGACCTGGCCGTTCTTGTGCACCGACAGGAAGTGGTGGCCGCGCGCCGCCGCCTGGATGGCGTCGGTGGCGATGCGGATGTTGCCGTCGGTGCCGTTCTTGAAGCCGATGGGCGCCGACAGGCCAGAGGCGAGCTCGCGGTGCACCTGGCTCTCGGTGGTGCGCGCGCCGATGGCGCCCCAGGCGATCAGGTCGCCGATGTACTGGGGCGAGATCACGTCCAGGAACTCGCTGCCCGCCGGCAGGCCCAGGCGGTTGATGTCGATGAGCAACTGGCGCGCCATGCGCAGACCCTCGTCGATGCGGTAGCTCTCATCCAAGTACGGGTCGTTGATCAGGCCCTTCCAGCCGACGGTGGTGCGCGGCTTCTCGAAGTACACCCGCATCACGATCTCCAGCGAGTCGGCGTACTTGTCGCGCTCGGCCTTCAGGCGGCGGGCGTAATCCAGGGCCGCGGCGGGGTCATGGATGGAACACGGCCCCATCACCACCAGCAGCCGGTCGTCCTGGCCGGCCATGATGTTGTGGATGTTGCGGCGGGTGTCGGTGATCAGCTTCTCGACGGCCGTGCCATGGATGGGGAAGAAGCGGATGAGGTGTTCCGGAGGGGGCAGCACGTTGATGTCCTTGATGCGTTCGTCGTCGGTCTGGCTTGTTTTCTCGACGGGCGCATACCAGGGATTGGCGGTGGCGTTGCTGCTGTTCATGGGAACGATCCTTCTTGTGGGTTGATGTGTGACGGAAAACGGGGGACGAAAAAAAACCGCCGGGCTTTTGGCACCGGCGGTTTTTGAGGGTTGGGTTGTTGCGTTTACGCGCGCGCCTCTCGTCCGCCGGAGTCCGGGAACCAAAAGTAGGCAAAGTAATAAGCGCGTTGAGCGAACATGGAGCCCGACTCTAGCACGTGAAAACGGCTTGCCAAGCTGTATTTATGTTCAGGCCGTGCCGCCGACGGTGAGGCGGTCGATGCGCAGTGTGGGCTGGCCCACGCCCACCGGCACACTCTGGCCTTCCTTGCCGCAGGTGCCCACGCCGGTGTCCAGCTTCATGTCGTTGCCGATCATGCTCACGCGCGTCAGCGCGTCCGGGCCGTTGCCGACGATGGTGGCGCCCTTGACCGGGTAGAGCAGCTTTCCCTTCTCGACCCACCACGCCTCGCTGGCCGAGAACACGAACTTGCCGCTGGTGATGTCGACCTGGCCGCCGCCGAAGTTGATGGCGTACAGGCCCTTGTCGATGCTGGCGACGATCTCGTCCGGATGGCGGTCGCCGCCGAGCATGTAGGTGTTGGTCATGCGCGGCATGGGCAGGTGCGCGTAGCTTTCGCGCCGGCCGTTGCCGGTGGGCGCGACGCCCATCAGGCGGGCGTTGAGCGAATCCTGGATGTAGCCCTTGAGGATGCCGTCCTCGATCAGCACATTGCGCTGGCTGGGGTTGCCCTCGTCGTCCACGTTGAGCGAACCGCGGCGGTCGGCGATGGTGCCGTCGTCCAGCACCGTGACGCCCTTGGCCGCCACGCGCTGGCCGAGGCGGCCGCTGAAGGCGCTGGAACCCTTGCGGTTGAAGTCGCCTTCCAGGCCGTGGCCCACGGCCTCGTGCAGCAGGATGCCGGGCCAGCCGGGGCCGAGCACCACGGTCATCTCGCCGGCCGGGGCCGGGCGCGACTCGAGGTTGGTCAGGGCCGAATTGACGGCATGGTCCACGTACTCGGCGATTTGCTCATCGCCGAAATAGGCCAGACCGAAGCGGCCGCCGCCGCCGCCGGAGCCGATCTCGCGGCGGCCGTTCTGTTCGGCGATGACCGTGACCGACAGGCGCACCAGCGGCCGCACGTCGGCGGCCAGCGTGCCGTCGGCGCGCGCCACCAGCACCACGTCGTATTCGCTCGCCAGGCCTGCCATGACCTGCGCGATGCGCGGGTCGCGGCTGCGGGCCAGCTTCTCGACCTTTTCGAGCAGCGCCACCTTGGCCGTGCTGTCGAGTGTGGCGATGGGATCGATGCCACCGTAGAGCTGGCGACTGGGCGCCACCTTGCGCGCGGGCGCCTTGACCCGGCCCGACTTGCCCGCCGCGGCGATGGCGCGCACGGTGCGGGCGGCATCGAGCAGCGAGGCCTCGGAGATGTCGTCGGAATAGGCGAAGGCGGTCTTCTCGCCGCTCACCGCCCGCACGCCCACGCCCTGGTCGATGGAGAAACTGCCCGTCTTGACGATGCCTTCCTCCAGGCTCCAGCCCTCGGCGCGCGTGTACTGGAAGTACAGATCCGCGTCGTCCACCTTGTGTGCGCGGATCTCGGCCAGGGCCTTTGCGAGGTGCGTCTCGTCAAGCCCGAAGGGCGTAAGCAACAGCTGCTGCGCCGTGGCCAGGCGCTCGAGGGTGGGTTCGCGGGAGATCATCGGCAGATTATTGCTCGCGCCTCCGGACGATGCCCCCGTCCTCGCGGATCGGCAGGCCGGGGATCAGGGGCAATGCCAACGCTGAGCGCGCGGCTGCTGCAGACGGGTCGGGGCGCGTAGAGCCGGATCGGGGCGTGGGGCCGACGGCGCAAGCGCTCGCCAGATGCGACAGGCTTGGCGCGACGACCGGAAGATCAGGTCTGCATCAGGCGCCGCGAGCGCGCGATCGACATCAGGATGCCCAGCCCCAGCCCCAGCGTGACCATGGCCGTGCCGCCATAGCTGACGAAGGGCAGCGGCACGCCCACCACCGGCAGGATGCCGCTGACCATGCCCATGTTCACGAAGGCATAGGTGAAGAAGATCATCGTCACGGCGCCGGCCAGCAGCCGCGAGAACAGCGTCGGCGCCGACGAGGCGATGGCCAGCCCGCGGAAGATCAGGAAGATGAAGCCGCAGATCAGGAACAGGTTGCCGGCCAGGCCGAATTCCTCGGAATACGCGGCAAAGATGAAATCGGTGGTGCGCTCGGGAATGAACTCCAGGTGCGTCTGCGTGCCCTGCATGAAGCCCTTGCCGCCCAGCCCGCCGGAGCCGATGGCGATCATGCCCTGGATGATGTGGAAGCCCTTGCCCAGCGGGTCCCGGAAGGGATCGAGCAGCGTGCACACGCGCTGGCGCTGGTACTCGTGCAGGATGCGCCAGTCCACGCCGTCGGCACACAGTTGCGGCTCGTACCAGACGATCAACGTCACGACGATGGCGATGATGATCACCGGCGGCACGATCAGCTTCCAGGGCAGGCCGGCGAAGAAGATGACCGACAGCCCCGCCGCCAGCACCAGCAGCGAGGTGCCCAGGTCGGGCTGCTTCATGATCAGGCCCACCGGCACCGCCAGCAGCACGAAGGAGACGACGAAGTCCAGCGGCCGCAGCTGGCCCTCGCGGCGCTGGAACCACCAGGCCAGCATCATCGGCATGGCGATCTTGAGGATCTCGCTGGGCTGGATCACCACGCCCACGTTCAGCCACCGCGTGGCGCCCTTCTTGGTGACGCCGAACAGCGCCACCGCCACCAGCAGCGTGACGCCGAACGCATACAGGGGCACCGCCAGGCTCATCAGCCGCTGCGGCGGCACCTGGGCCCCCAGGAACATGATGCCCGCTGCCAGCAGCATGTTGCGGCCATGGTCCGAGAAGCGGGTGCCGCTGTCGTAGCCGGAGGAGTACATGGCGACCATGCCGATCGAGGCCAGCACCACCAGCGCGAGCACCAGCAGGACGTCGAAGCCCTGGAACACAGGCGCGATGCGGCGCAGGAGCGAGGGGCGCTGGAAGACGGCAGACATGAGGCGCGCGATTATCCGCGTGCGCCGCTACAGTGCGGCAAATGTCGACCACCCACCTGCTCTACCTGCATGGCTTTCGCTCGTCGCCCCAATCGGCCAAGGCGCGGCTGATGGCGGCGCGGATGGCGGCGCGGCATCCGGCGGTGCACTGGTGGTGCCCGCAGCTGCCGCCCTCGCCGCGCGCGGCGGCAGAACTGATCGCGCAGGGCACCGCCGACTGGCCCAGCGACAGGATGGCCGTGGTCGGCTCCTCGCTCGGCGGCTTTTATGCGACCTGGCTGGCGGCGCACACCGGCTGCCGTGCGGCGCTGGTCAACCCGGCCGTCGATCCGGCACGCGACCTCGAAAAATACATCGGCGAACAGACGGCCTGGCACGACCCCGAGGCGCACTTCTTCTTCCGCCCCGAGTACATCGACGAGCTGCGCGCCCTGCAGGCCGGCGCGCTGCCGCACCCGGAGCGCCTGATGGCCGTGATCGCCAAGGGCGACGAGGTGCTGGACTGGCGCGAGATGACGGCGCGCTACCCCGGCAGCCTGCTGCGCGTGGTCGAGGGCGGCGACCATGCACTGTCCGATTTCGAGACGACCCACCTGGACGCCGTGATCGCCTTCCTGCAACCGGCCTGAGCCCGCCGCGGGCCCGGCGCGCCGCGGGGCGCGTGTGACAATCGCCAGATGTTTGTGTTGTTCGAAGAAGCCGGCAAGTACCTCGGCGGCCGTGTGCTGTCCGAGGCCGAAGCGTCGGCGCAGGTGGAGCTCGATAGCGGCAAGCGCGTCAAGGTCAAGGGCGCCAACATCGTGCTGCGTTTCGACAAGCCGGCGCCCGCCGAGCTGATCGCCGAAGCGCGCGCGCTGGCCGCCACGATGGACCTGGATCTGGCCTGGGAATTCGCGTCTGACGAGGAATTCGGTTTCGCCGAACTCGCGGCCGACTATTTCAGCGACAAGCCCACGCTGGCGCAGCAGGCCGCCGCCCTCTTCGCCCTGTTCGACGCGCCCCACTACTTCCGCCGCAGCGGCAAGGGGCGTTTCCGCAAGGCACCCGCCGAGATCGTGCAGCAGGCCCTGGCCGCCATCGAGAAGAAGAAAGCCATCCAGGCGCAGATCGGCGAATGGTCGGCCGAACTGGTGGCCGGCCGCTGCCCGGCGCCCATCCGCGAGCAGCTCTACCGCATCCTCTTCAAGCCCGACAAGAACGCGCCCGAATACAAGGCCGTGGTCGAGGCCGCCCGCACCGCCCAGCGCCCGCCACTGGAGCTGCTGACCACCGCCGGCGCCATCGACTCGTCCTACCAGTTCCACTGGAAGCGCTTCCTGTTCGAGAACTTCCCCAAGGGCACGGGCTTTCCGGCTTCGCTCAGCGCGCCCGCGGTGGCGGACGACCTGCTGCTGGCCGAGGGTGTGGAAGCCTTCTCCATCGACGACTCGCAGACCACCGAGATCGACGATGCGCTGTCGGTGCAAGGCCTGGGCAGCGGCACGGTGACCGTCGGCGTGCACATCGCGGCGCCCGGCCTGGCGCTGGCGCCCGGCGACGCGCTGGACCAGGTGGCGCGCGCGCGCATGTCCACCGTCTACATGCCGGGTCACAAGATCACCATGCTGCCCGACGCCGTGGTGCAGACCTACACCCTGCTCGAAGGCGCGCCGCGCCCGGCGGTGTCGCTCTATGCCCGCTTCGACGAGGCCACGCTGGCGCTGCAGGGCATCGAGACGAAGATCGAACGTGTGCCGGTGGTCGCCAACCTGCGCCACGACCAGCTCGATGCGGTGATCGACGAAACCTGGCTCGAGGCGCCCGCACCCACCGGTGGCCCCGCCGAGGCGCAGCGCCTGCATGCGCCGCTGGCCTTCCTGTTCCGCCTGGCCAAGGCGCTGAAGGCGCAGCGCGAAGTGGTGCGCGGCAAGCCCGAGAGCTTCAACCGCCCCGACTACAACTTCCGCCTGGTCGGCCATGAGGACCGTGCCGAGCCCGACGGCAGCGAGACCGTGCAGATCACCACCCGCCGCCGCGGCGCGCCGCTGGACCTGATCGTCTCCGAGGCCATGATCCTGGCCAACAGCAGCTGGGGCGGCTGGCTGGGCGAGCTGGGCGTGCCCGCGCTCTACCGCAGCCAGGCCAGCCTGGCGCCCGGCATCAAGGTGCGCATGGGCACCAAGGCCCTGCCGCACGCCGGCCTGGGCGTGAAGAGCTACGCCTGGAGCACCTCGCCGCTGCGCCGCTACACCGATCTGGTCAACCAGTGGCAGATCATCGCGGCCGCGCGCCACGGCAAGACCGCTGCGCTGGCCGCGCCCTTCAAGCCCAAGGACGCAGGCCTGTTCTCCATCCTCTCCGGCTTCGACGCGGCCTACACCACCTACAACGCCTACCAGGCCGGCATGGAGCGCTTCTGGACGCTCAAGTACCTGCAGCAGCACGGCATCCGCGAGCTGGAGGCCACACTGGTGCGCGATGCCGGCGGCGGCGAGGCACTGGCCCGCGCCGACACGCTGCCGCTGGTGCTGCCGGTGATCGGTGCCCAGGGCCTGCCGCGCGGCGCGCGGGTGCGGCTGCGCCTGGGCGACATCGACGAGATCGCGCTGGCCGTCAATGGCAGCGTGATCGAGCGCCTGGACGCCGAGGCCTCACCCGCCGCCGACGATGCCGAGGCCGACGAGGAAGAAGCCGCCACCGGCGCGCTGACCATCGCCGTCGATGTGAACGACGCCGAACCCGAGGCCCCCGCGCCCGCCCCCGCGGCCTGATCCTGCATCGCTTCTCCGCCATGCGCCTGGCCGACCTGACTCCGCTGCAGATGGCACTGGGTGTGTCGGTGCTGGTGCATGCGGCGGTGCTGGGCGTGCGCGTGGCCGACCCGGCCGCCTTCGACCGCGTGCTGCAGGAGTCGCCGCTGGAGATCATCCTGGTCAACGCCCGCAGTTCGCAGACCGACCTGCCGGCCAAGCCGGCGGCCCTGGCCCAGGCCACGCTTGCCGGCGGCGGCGACCTGGAGCGGGGCCGCGCCACCAGCCCGCTGCCGCCCTCGGCCTTCCGCGCCGTCGGCGATTCCGACCAGGACGCCCAGCGCCGCATCGAGGCGCTGCAGGAGCAGCAGCAGATGCTGCTGGCCCGCGTGCGCAAACAACTGGCCGCCCTGCCCGCGCCCGACCCCAGCCGCACCGGCCAGACCGCCGACAGCACCGCGCAGGAAGAGCGCCGGCGCCAGTTGCTGGACCTGCTCGCCGAGATCGAGCGGCGCGTCAACGAAGAGAACGCCCGCCCAAAGCGCCGCTACATCAGCCCCTCCACGCGCGAGGTGGCCTATGCAGGCTATGTGGACGCGCTGCGCCGGCGCATCGAGGCGCGCGGCACGCTGAACTTTCCCGAGGCGCGGGGCCAGAAGCTCTACGGCCAGCTCACGCTGCTGATCACCGTCAACCACGACGGCCGCCTGCTGGCGACCGAACTGGTGGAAAGCTCCGGCAATGCCGACCTGGACCGCCGCGCCCAGGCCATCGTGCGCAGCCTGGGCAACTTCGGCACCTTCACCGACGCCATGCGCCGCCAGGCCGACCAGATCGTGCTGCCCTCGCGCTTCCGCTTCACCCGCGACGAGACGCTGGAGACCCAGGTGTCCGCCACGCCGCAGTGAGCCGTCCCCCGCCTTTTTCCTTCGACCGCATCAGAACCCCATGGACCGCTACTGCGTGATGGGCAACCCGGTGGCGCACAGCCGCTCGCCGTGGATCCACGCCCGCTTCGCCCAACTCACCGGCCAGACGCTGGACTACGGACGCCGCGAGGTCGCACCGGGCGCCTTCGCGCAGGCCGTGGCCGACTTCCGCCGTGAGGCGCAGGAGGCCGGCGACCGGGCCGGCGGCTGCAACGTGACGGTGCCCTGCAAGTTCGACGCCGCCGCGCTGGCCGGTGATCGCCTGAGCGCGCGCGCCCGTCTGGCCGGCGCGGTCAACACCCTGCGCTTCGACGAGGACGGCCATGTGCACGGCGACAACACCGATGGCGCCGGCTTGGTGGCCGACATCGTGCGCCATGCCGGCCGCGCGCTGGCGGGCGCGCGGGTGCTGCTGATCGGCGCGGGTGGCGCGGCGGCCGGCGTGATGGGGCCGCTGATCGAGGCGGCGCCTTCGCGCCTGGTGGTGGCCAACCGCACCGCCGCCAAGGCCGAGGCGCTGGTGGCGCAGCATGCCCACCTGGCCCGCGGCACGGATTGCGAGCTTCAGGCCGCCGGCCTGGACGGCCTGGGCGATGCCCGCTTCGACATCGTCGTCAACGGCACCGCCTCCAGCCTGGCGGGTGACGGCGTGCCCGTGCCGGCCAGCGTGCTGGCCGAGGGCGCCCTGGCCGTGGACATGATGTACGGCCCCGCCGCCGCCGGCTTCATCGGCTGGGCCCAGGCCCACGGCGCCATCGGTCGAGACGGCCTGGGCATGCTGGTCGAGCAGGCGGCCGAGGCGTTCGCCGTGTGGCGCGGCGTGCGGCCCGATGCGGCGCCGGTGCTGGCCGATCTGCGCGCCCTGGTCGACGCCAAGCCCGCATGATGCGTCCGCTCGGTCGCTGGCTGGTCTGTCTGCTGCTGGCAGGCGTGGCGCTGCAGCTGTTCTTCCTGCTGCGCATCGCGCTCATGCTGGTGCTCGATCCGCAGTCCACCAGCTTCCAGCGCTCGGAGATGTGGCGGCTCGCGCGGCAGGACGGGCCGCGCGCACAGTGGAGCCAGACCTGGTTGCCCTACGAACGCATCGCCGATCCGCTCAAGCGCGCCGTCATCGCCAGCGAGGATGCCGCCTTCGTCGAACACGGCGGCGTGGAATGGGAGGCCATCGAACGTGCCCGGCAGCGCAACGCGCGCGCCGAGGAGCTGGCTGCGCGCCGGGCCGCCCGTGCCACCGCGCAGGGTCGGCCCACCCGCCCGCCGCAGCTGCGTGGCGGCTCCACCATCAGCCAGCAGCTGGCCAAGAACCTGCTGCTGTCGGGCGAACGCACGCTGCTGCGCAAGGGCCAGGAGCTGGTGCTGACGCAGCTGCTGGAGCTCTTCCTGGGCAAGCGCCGCATCCTGGAGATCTACCTCAACAGCGTGGAATGGGGCGAAGGCGTCTTCGGTGCCGAGGCCGCGGCGCGCCACTACTTCGGCAAGGGCGCCGACCGCCTGACGGCCAGCGAGGCGGCGCGGCTGGCCGTCATGCTGCCCAGCCCCAAGTTCTACGAGAAGCGGCCCTACTCGTCCTACCTCAATGGCAGGGCTTCGACCATCGTTGCGCGCATGGGCGCGGTCGAGCTGCCCTGACCCCCGCCCGTATCATCGACCGATGTACCTTGCCAAGCTGACGGGCGCCCTGCTGCTGGGCGTCACGCGCCTGCTCACCGGGGCCCAGGCGCGCTGGTGGGGCTGCCCGCCCAAGGCCGAGCAGCGCATCTACTTCGCCAACCACCAGAGCCACATCGACCTGGTCATGATCTGGGCCGCCCTGCCTGGCGAACTGCGCAGCATCACCCGGCCCATCGCGGCCCGCGACTACTGGGCCAATTCGCCCTTCAAGCGCTGGATCACCACCGAGGTCTTCAACGCCATCTATGTGGAGCGCGGCGGCACGCCCGCACCGGCCGAGGACGGCGCCGCGCCGCCCGACCCGATGGCGCCGCTGCAGCCGCTGATCGAGGCGCTGAAGAGCGGCGACTCGATCATCATCTTTCCCGAAGGCACGCGCGGCCATACGGGCGTGCCGCAGAAGTTCAAGTCGGGCCTCTACACGCTGGCGCAGATGTTCCCGGAGGTGGTGCTGGTGCCGGCCTGGATCGACAACGTCCAGCGCGTCATGCCCAAGGGCGAGGTGGTGCCTGTGCCCATCCTCTGCTCGGTGACCTTCGGCGCGCCCATCCGCATCGAGCCGGGCGAGGAGCGGCGGGCCTTCCTCGACCGGGCGCGCGAGGCCGTGATCGCCCTGCGCGACGTGTAGGAAGGACGGCGCCTCATGGAGAACTTCCTTCGCAACCTCGGCCCCTCGGAGCAGGTGGCCGCCCTCTTCCTGCTGGTCTTCGGCATCCTGGCCCTGGTCAGCGCCGCCCTCTTCTTCGTCGGCCTGCGCGAGCGCCGCAACCCCGTGCACGGGGAGGCCTGGGAAGAGGAGCTCGTGCACCTGCGCGCCCTGCTGCGCACCACCTGGGTGATGGTCATCGTCTTCTGGATCGGCTGGGCGCTCGGCGAGACGGTGGCCACGGTACTCTTCGGCCTGATCGCCTTCCTGGCGCTGCGCGAGTTCATCACGCTATCGCCGACGCGGCGCGGCGACCATCGCAGTCTGCTGCTGGCCTTCTTCGTGGTCCTGCCGATCCAGTTCGTGCTGGTGGGCACGGCCCGCTTCGACCTGTTCACGGTGTTCATCCCGGTCTATGCCTTCCTGGCGCTGCCCACGGCCGCCGCGCTGGCGGACGACCCGGACCACTTCCTGGAGCGCAATGCCAAGCTGCAGTGGGGCATCATGGTCTGCGTCTACGGGCTGTCGCATGTGCCGGCGCTGCTGCTGCTGCAGTTCCCCGGCTACGCCGGCAAGAACGCCTTCCTGGTGTTCTTCCTGGTCGCGACGGTGCAGACCTGCATGCTGGTGCAGCACCTGATCTATCGGCACCTGGCCGCCTCCGGCAGCGACAGCCAGGCCGGCCCACCGGCGCCGCCCGGCCGTGGCGGCCTGCTGCGCCAGATCCTGCGGCCCCGCGCCCCCATCGCGCCGCATGTCAGCCGCAGCTTCAACTGGGCCAGTTGGGGCGTGGGCATGGGCGTGGCCAGCTTCGTGGGTGCGCTGCTTTCGTTCATCACGCCCTTCCATTTCTGGCAGGCCTTCGTGGCCGCGCTGGTGGCCTGTGTCGCGGGCTCCATGGGCCACCTGGTGATGAAGGCCCTCAAGCGCGACCGCGGCGTGCCGCACTGGGGCCGCAAGGGCGTGGGCATCACCGGGGCCAACGGCCTGCTGGATCGGGTGGATGCGCTGTGCTTCGCGGCGCCGATCTTCTTCCACTCCGTCCGTTGGTACTTCAACGCATGAGGACGATGCGCGTACTCGGCATTGATCCTGGCTTGCAGACCACCGGCTTCGGCGTGGTGGATGTGGACGGCCCTTCGCTGCGCTATGTGGCCAGCGGCACCATCAGCACGCGACACCTGGGCAGCACCGACCTGCCGGCGCGGCTCAAGGTGCTGTTCGATGGCATCGGTGAGCTCAGCCAGCGCTACCAGCCGGATGCGGCGTCGGTGGAGATCGTGTTCGTCAACGTCAACCCGCAGTCCACGCTGCTGCTGGGTCAGGCGCGCGGCGCCTGCCTGACGGCGCTGGTGACCAGCGGCCTGCCGGTGGCCGAGTACACGGCCACGCAGATGAAGCAGGCGGTGGCAGGCCATGGCCGTGCCGCCAAGGATCAGGTGCGGGAGATGGTGCGACGGCTGCTGGAATTGCCCGGGCTGCCCGGCAGCGACGCCGCCGACGCGCTGGGCCTGGCCATCACCCATGCGCAGGTGGGTCGGGTGCGGGCCCGCCTCGGCCAGGCCACCACGCTTCAGCCGCGGGCCAGCGGGCTTTACAAGGGCGGGCGCTCGCGCTGACGCACCGACCCGAGGACCGAGGTCCGGGCACACGCGCCGAGACAGGCCGGGCGCAGTTAAACGGCTGGCGAGAGGAGAGCCGGCGAGTCCTGCTGCAGCGCTGTCTCGCTGTCGCTCACCCAGCTCGCGGAGCGGCCGATGCGGTCCAGCAGGTGCTCGGTGAAGGCACGGACCTTCACATTGGCGCGCGGCGCCGCCCGCAGCATGAAGATGCCGCTGGCCGGCTGAGGCGGTGCGCCCTCCAGCACCAGTTCGACGATGCGGCCCGCGGCCAGGTCTTCGCCGATGGCCCAGTTGGGCATCAGCGCGATGCCCAGGCCCTGCGCGGCGCAATGGCGGCGCGAGTCGCAGTCGTCGCTCTCCAGCACGAAGTGCGGCGGCCGGCTCCAGTCGAAGCCGTCCAGTTCGCGCCAGCCACGGGCGCTGGTGCTGTGCTGGCGGTCGATCAGGCGGTGATGGGCCAGGTCCTCGAAGCGCTCGGGCCGCCCGTGGCGCGCCAGGTAGGCGGGCGAGGCGCCCATGATGTAGCGCTGGCTCCCGATGCGCTGGCCCACCAGGCTGCTGTCGGGCTGCGGGCCGATGCGGATCACCAGGTCGAAGCGCTCCCGCACCGGATCGACCAGGCGCTCGGTCAACTCCAGTTCCACCCGCAGCGCCGGGTGGCGCTCGAACAGCGAGCCCAGGTGCGGCACCACGTGGCGGCGGCCGAAGGCCGGCACGCAGCTCACGCGCAGCAGGCCCTGCACGCTGCGGTCGAGCGAGACGACCTCGCTGCGCGCGTCGGTCATGTCGCGCAGGATCTTGCGCGCCCGCTCCAGCAGCAGCACGCCCGCCTCGGTGGGCACCAGCGCGCGGGTGGAGCGGGTGAAGAGCGGCACCTTCAGGTCCTGCTCCAGCGCATCGATCTGGCGTGCGACCGAGGAGGCCACCATGCCACGCCGCCGCGCCACCGCCGAGAAGCTGCCGGCCTCGGCCACGTCGACGAAGACGGCCAGGGATTCGGCGAAGCGGATCGATTCCATCTGTGCAAACCTCGCAAAGGCGTTTGGCGGCAGCGGCGGATTCTGCAGACGCCACGCAAAGAATAGCATCCAGCCCACTTCACAAGAACCAGGAATCGACCATGTTCCAGCAAGAGACAACGCGCGGCGGCGCCTCCCGCCGCAGGCTGATCGGCCAGGGCCTTTCACTCGGCATTGGCCTCGGCCTGGGCCTTCTGGCGGCCGGCACCGCGGTGGCGCAGGCGGCCTTCCCCTCGCGCCTCGTGACCATCGTCGTGCCCTTCGCGGCCGGCGGCACGGTCGACAAGGTGGCGCGCCAGATCCAGGAGCCGCTGGCCGCCCGCCTGGGCCAGCAGGTGATCGTCGACAACCGCGGCGGTGCCGGCGGCACCATCGGCATGGCGCTGGTGGCCAAGGCACCGCCCGACGGCCACACGGTGGCGATGGTGTTCGACTCCTACGCGACCGAGCAGCACATCTATCCCCGGCTGACCTACTCCACCGAGCGTGATCTCACCGGGGTGTCGTACATCGCCCGTTCGCCCATGGTGCTGGTGGTGCCGGCCAGTTCGCCCTACCGGACGCTGCAGGACTATGTGGCAGCTGCCAAGGCCGGCAACGGCGTCTCCTATGCCTCGGTGGGGGCCGGCAGCTCCAACCACCTGGCGGCCGAGCTCTTCCTGGAGACCGCCGGCGGCAAGGGTACGCACGTGCCCTTCAAAGGCGGCGGCCCAGCCATGACCGACCTGATGGGCAGCCATGTGGATTCGATGATCGCCAGCCTGCCGCTGGTGCTGCCGCAGGTGCAGAGCGGCAAGCTGCGCGCACTGGCCGTGACCTCGCCGCAGCGAAGCGCGGCCCTGCCCGACGTGCCGGCCGTAGCCGAGCGCTACAAGAGCTTCGAGCTCTATTCCTGGGTCGGCATGGTCGCGCCCGCCAAGGTGCCGGCGCCGGTGCTCGACCGCCTGGCGGCCGACGTGACCGCGACGCTGCGCCAGCCCGAGGTGGCCAAGCGCCTGGCCGATGGCGGCTTCGAGGTGGTGGCCGGCTCGCGCGAAGCCATGAACCAGCTCGTTCGCAGCGAGAGCGCCCGCTGGGGCCGCCTGATCAAGGCCCGCAACATCGTCGCCGAATGAAGCCCTTCGTCTACGAGAGCCGGGCGCAGCGCGTGCTGTTCGGCAACGGCACGCTCGCGAAGGTCGCGGCGGAAGTCGATGCCCTGGGCGCGCGCAAGGCGCTGGTGCTGTGCACGCCACCGCAACGCGCCCAGGCCGAACAGGTGGCCGGGCTGCTCGGCGAGCGGGCGGCAGGCGTGTTCGACGGCGCGGTTATGCATGTGCCCATGGCGGCCGCGCGCGAGGCCCGCGCCGTGGCGCAGCGCCTGGGCGCCGACTGCGCGGTGGCGGTGGGCGGCGGCTCCACCATCGGTCTGGGCAAGGCCATCGCACTGGATTCGGGCCTGCCGATCCTGGCCGTGCCCACCACCTATGCCGGCTCGGAGATGACGCCCATCTACGGCCTGACCGACGAAGGTGTGAAGCGCACCGGCCGCGACCCGCGCGTGCTGCCGCGCACGGTGATCTACGACCCACAGCTCAGCCTGGGCCTGCCCGTGGGCCTGTCGGTGGTCAGCGGCATCAACGCCATGGCCCATGCGGCCGAGGGCCTGTATGCCGACGACGCCAACCCGGTGACGCAGCTGATGGCCGAGGAAGGCCTGGCCGCGCTGGGCCGCGCCCTGCCGGCCATCCATGCCGACAGCGGCGATCAACAGGCCCGCGCCGATGCCCTCTACGGCGCGTGGCTGTGCGGCACGGTGCTGGGCAGCGTGGCCATGGCCCTGCACCACAAGCTGTGCCACACGCTGGGCGGCAGCTTCAACCTGCCGCATGCCGAGACCCACACCATCGTGCTGCCGCATGCGCTGGCCTACAACGCGCCGGCCGCACCGGTGGCCATGGCCCGCATCGCCCGGGCCCTTGGGGCGGAGGACGCACCACGAGCGCTGCACGAACTGGCGCGGCGGCACGGCGCCCCGGTGGCACTGAAGGAGATCGGCCTGCGCGAAGAGGACCTGGACCGCGCCTGCGCGCTGGCGATGCAGAACCAGTACCCCAACCCCCGTCCGCTGGAGGCCGCCGCCCTGCGCCGGCTGCTGCAGAACGCCTACGAGGGCATGCCGCCGTCGGCGTGAGGCCGGGCGGCTGCGGCCCTGCTGCCGCCGCTCAGGCCAGCCGCTCGGCGATCAGCACGGCAAAGAAGCCGAGCGCCGCCAGGAAGGTCCACTTGAAGACGATCCAGCCCAGGCGCCGATAGCGCATCTGGCCGGTGGCCGCATAGAAGGCGAAGCACACGCCCGCCACCAGCAGCAGGAGAAGGATGACCCAGCGGAAAAGCAGCATGCGGATGCGGCGGGCGCCTTACCAGGCGCGAGCGATCTCGCCGAAGCCGTGCGGGGCCTGGCGCGTGTCCTCGAAGGTCACGATCTCGTAGGCGTCGGACTGGGCCAGCAGTTCCCGCAACAGCTTGTTGTTGAGCGCATGGCCCGAGCGGAAGGCGCTGTAGGCCGCCAGCAGGGGCTTGCCGACGATGTAGAGGTCACCCATGGCGTCCAGGATCTTGTGCTTGACGAACTCGTCGTCGTAGCGAAGGCCGCCGGCATTGAGCACCTTGTGGTCGTCCATGACGATGGCGTTGTCCAGCCCGCCGCCCAGGGCCAGGCCCTTGCTGCGCATGTACTCGACTTCCTTGGTGAAGCCGAAGGTACGCGCGCGGGCGATGTCGCGGGCGTACTGGCCCACGCTCAGGTCGAACTCGTAGCGCTGGCCGGTGGCATTGACCACGCGGTGGTCGAAGTCGATCTCGAAGCTCAGTTTGAAGCCGTGGTAGGGCTCCAGCCGGGCCCACTTGAGGTTGTCGCCCTCACCCTCGCGCACCTCCACGGGCCGCAGTACGCGGATGAAGCGGCGCGGCGCCTTCTGCAGTTCGATGCCCGCGCTCTGCAGCAGGAAGACAAAGGACGATGCCGAGCCGTCGAGGATCGGCACCTCGTCGGCCGTGATGTCGATGTAGAGGTTGTCCAGCCCCAGGCCGGCGCAGGCCGACATGATGTGCTCCACCGTCTGCACCTTGGCGCCGCCGGTGGAAACCGTGGACGCCAGGCGGGTGTCGGTCACCGACTCGGCCCGCATGGGGATGTCCACCGGCTCGGGCAGATCCACCCGCCGGAACACGATGCCCGTGTCCGCCGGCGCGGGCCGCAGCGTCAGCTCCACGCGCTGTCCGCTGTGCAGGCCGACGCCCACGGCGCGGGTGATGGACTTGAGGGTTCGTTGTTGCAGCACGGCGCGGATTGTAATTTTGGCCACCCCGCGCCAACCCCACTCTTCGGCCTATGACCGTGATAGCCGTAAGGAGGCGTAAGTGCCCGCAGGCAGGCAAGACGAACGAAAACGCCACGCATCGAACCCGGTGCGTGGCGCTTTTGCTTGGACTCCGCACCGCAGCCGCGGGCTGCCGGTGCCTTCAGTCAAGCGCAGGCGATTGATGGGTCAGACGGCGTAGCGAGCGCCCCGAGGTTGCGCCGAGCATCGCAGCCGTACTTGGGTACGGCGAGAAGCGCAGGCGCAAGATCGGGGCGCGCAGTAGCCGTATGCCCCATCAATCAGCTTGGCGGCGGAGGAAGGCGGGGATCTCGAAATCGTCCATGCCGCCAGAAGACAGCGCATCCACCTTGGCAGCAGCCATCGTGCGGTTCGTGCGCCACACGCTGGGCACGGCCATGCCGTCGTACTTGGCCTGGCCGGCCGCGCCGGCGGCCACGCCGTTGGCCAGCGCGCCGCCCAGCGTCGGGACCTGGAAGGCCACGTTGTCGGTGCCGGTGCGGATGACCTGCAGCTCGGGCTGGCCACGGCCGGCGGCCGGGCGCGACAGGCCGGTGGCCACCACCGTGACGCGCATGTCGTCGCCCAGGCTGTCGTCGTAGGCGGCGCCGTAAATGACGTTGGCTTCAGGCGAGGCGTAGGCGCGGATGGTGTTCATCGCCAGCTTCGATTCCGACAGCTTCAGCGAGGCCTTCGAGGCCGTCACCAGCACCAGCACGCCCTTGGCGCCGGACAGGTCGATGCCCTCCAGCAGCGGGCAGGCCACGGCCTGCTCGGCGGCGATGCGGGCGCGGTCCGGGCCGTTGGCCGAGGCGGTGCCCATCATGGCCTTGCCGGGCTCGCCCATCACGGTGCGCACGTCCTCGAAGTCGACGTTCACGCCGCCGTACTCGTTGATGATTTCCGAAATACCGCCGACGGCGTTCTTCAGCACGTCGTTGGCATGCGCGAAGGCCTCGGCCTGCGTCACCTCGTCGCCCAGCACTTCGAGCAGCTTCTCGTTCAGGATGACGATCAGCGAGTCGACATTCGCCTCGAGTTCGGACAGGCCCGACTCGGCGTTGTTCATGCGCTTGCCGCCTTCCCAGTCGAAGGGCTTGGTGACCACGCCGACGGTGAGGATGCCCATCTCCTTGGCCACGCGGGCGATGACGGGCGCCGCGCCGGTGCCGGTGCCGCCGCCCATGCCGGCGGTGATGAACAGCATGTGGGCGCCGTCGATGGCGGTACGGATCTCGTCCACCGCCGCCTCGGCCGCCTCGCGGCCCTTGTCGGGCTTGCCGCCGGCACCCAGGCCGTTGTTGCCCAGCTGGATCAGCTTGGGCGCGCCGCAGCGGTTGAGGGCCTGGGCGTCGGTGTTGGCGCAGACGAACTGCACCCCCTGGACGCCCCGCTCCATCATGTGGGAGACGGCATTGCCGCCGCCGCCGCCGACACCGATCACCTTGATCTGCGTGCCTTGGTTGAACTCTTCGACTTCGATCATTTCGATGGGCATCATGAACTCCTGGATCCTTGCAGTTGCTGCTTGACTGACGTTGCTGTTGTTGTCTGGGGCGTGGTGGTGGAGGAAGAGGTCGAGGCTTCCTGCGGTGGCGGCGGCCCCGTACGCCGCCATCGCTCGTTGAAATGGATGAGGTGGAGCCGAGGTGCTGCGTGGCGCATCAGAAATTCCCCACGATGAAATCCTTGAATCGGCCGAAAGCCGTCTTCACTGAACCATTTTTTTGCGCGACCTTGTAGCCGCGCATGCGTGCATGACGGGCTTCTTCGAGCAGGCCCATGACGGTGGCGGCACGCGGCTGGGCCACCATGTCCGACAGGGCGCTGGCGTACTTGGGAATGCCGCGGCGCACCGGCTTGAGGAAGATGTCCTCGCCCAGCTCGACCATGCCCGGCATGACGGCGCTGCCACCGGTGAGCACCACGCCGGACGAGAGCACTTCCTCGTAGCCCGACTCGCGCACCACCTGCTGCACGAGCTGGAAGATCTCTTCCACCCGCGGCTCGATCACGCCGGCCAGGGCCTGCTTGCTCAGCATGCGCGGGCCGCGGTCGCCCAGGCCGGGCACCTCGACCTGCGTCTCGGGGTCGGCCAGCAGCTGCTTGGCGAAGCCGTTCTCGACCTTGATGTCCTCGGCGTCCTTGGTCGGCGTGCGCAGCGCCATGGCGATGTCGCTGGTGATCAGGTCGCCGGCGATCGGGATCACGGCCGTGTGGCGGATCGCGCCGTTGGTGAAGATGGCCACGTCGGTGGTGCCGGCGCCGATGTCCACCAGGCACACGCCCAGTTCGCGCTCGTCCTCGGTCAGCACCGCCAGGCTGGACGCCAGCGGGTTCAGCATCAGCTGGTCCACCTCCAGGCCGCAGCGGCGCACGCACTTGATGATGTTCTCGGCCGCGCTCTGGGCGCCGGTGACGATGTGCACCTTGGCCTCCAGGCGCATGCCGCTCATGCCGATCGGCTCCTTCACGTCCTGGCCGTCGATCACGAATTCCTGCGGCTCCACCAGCAGCAGGCGCTGGTCGCTGGAGATGTTGATGGCGCGCGCCGTCTCCACCACGCGGGCCACGTCCGTGGTGCTGACCTCGCGGTCCTTCACGGCCACCATGCCGCTGGAGTTGATGCCGCGGATGTGGCTGCCGGTGATGCCGGTGTAGACGCGGCCGATCTTGCAGTCGGCCATCAGCTCCGCTTCCTTGAGCGCCTGCTGGATGCTCTGCACAGTGGCGTCGATGTTGACCACCACGCCGCGCTTGAGGCCGTTGGACGGTGCCACGCCCAGGCCGGCGAGCTTGAGCTCGCCGCCCGGCAGCACCTCGGCCACCACCGCCATCACCTTGGCGGTGCCGATGTCGAGTCCGACGACCAGGTCCTTGTAGTCTTTGGCCATGATGTGTGAGTGTTCCCTCGGGGCTCTCGTTCGTTCTGTCTGTCTGTACGTCGGACCTAGCGCCGCCGGGCCGCGGCGGCGGCAGGTGCATCGGCCGAGACGGTGGTGACGCCGCGGATGCGCACCGCATAGGCGTCGGCATGGCGCAGGTCGGCGCTTTCGATGGATTCGATGCTGCGGCCGTACTGGGCGGCCACATGGCGGGCGCTGAGCAGGAAGCGCCGCACGCGCGCCACCACCTCCTCGGGCGTGCCGCGGCCGATCTCCACGGTGGCGCCGGAGTCGAGCACCGCCTGCCAGCCACCGCGGGTGGACAGCCGCAGCTCGGTGAGCTTCAGGCCGCTGCCGTCGAAGGCCGGAGCCAGCTCGCGGTACATGCCCAGCACCTGGCTGGCCTGGTCGTCGGGGCCTTCCAGCCGCGGCAGGTCGTCGCCGGCCTCGTCGGTGTTGGCCTCAAAGACCTCGCCATAGGTGTTGATCATGCGGGACTCGTCCTCGGCGCCCCACAGCGCGGCCGGCACATGCTCGGTGAGCGTGGCGCGCAGCGCGTTCGGGAACTCGCGCCGCACCACGGCCTTGCGCACCCAGGGCACCGACTCGAAGGCCACGCGGGCGCGCTGCAGGTCGACCGTGAAGAAGTTGCCGGCCAGCCGCGGCGCGACGTTGGCCCGCAGGGTGATCGGGTTGTTGTGCGTCACGTCGCCGTCCACACGGATCACGCCCAGCGGCAGGAAGGGCTGGCGCAGCACCCACCAGCCGCCGGCGGCGAGCAGCATCAGCCCGCACAGCGCGTACAGGACGGTCGCCGTGAGGTTCATGAGGCGCACGTCCAGCGGGACTGCGATGCCGTCGGCCATGGGTCAGGCACCTTCCTTCGGGACGGGCCGGGTGTCCAGCGCCGCCTGGGCCAGGATGCGCAGGCACAGCTGCTCGTAGCTCAGGCCCGCGGCGCGCGCGGCCATCGGCACCAGCGAATGGCTGGTCATGCCGGGCGAGGTGTTCATCTCCAGCAGGAAGGGCTGCTGGTCGCGTGCGCGCACCATGAAGTCGGCCCGGCCCCAGCCGCGGCAACCCAGGCTGCGGTAGGCGGCGATGGCCAGCTGGCGCACCTGCGCCTCCAGCGCGTCGGGCAGGCCGGCGGGGCAGTGGTACTTCACGTCGTCGGTGAAGTACTTGTTCTGGTAGTCGTAGGCGCCTTCGGGCGCGGCGATGCGGATCACCGGCAGCGCGACGGCGCCGGCGCCCGTGCCGAGCACGGCGCAGGTCAGCTCGTCGCCGTCGATGAACTCCTCGCACAGCACCTCGGGGTCGTAGCGCGCGGCCAGCTGCACGGCCTCCTGCATCTGCGAATAGCCCTGCACCTTGGTCACGCCGATGGATGAGCCCTCGTGCGGTGGCTTGACGATCAGCGGCAGGCCCAGGGTGTCGGGCACCTCGCGCACGCGCTCGCGCGCCTGGCCGTCGGCCTGCAGCAGGACATGGCGCGGCGTGGGCAGGCCCTCGGCCAGCCACACGCGCTTGGTCATGGTCTTGTCCATGGCCACGCTGGAGGCCATCACGCCCGAGCCGGTGTAGGGAATGCCCAAGAGCTCGAGCGCGCCCTGCACCGTGCCGTCCTCGCCGTGGCGGCCATGCAGCGCGATGAAGCAGCGGTCGAAGCCATCGTGGCGCAGCTTGGCCAGTTCGCGCTCGGCGGGATCGAAGGCATGCGCATCCACGCCCAGCGAACGCAGCGCCTGCAGCACGCCGGTGCCGGACATCAGCGACACCTCGCGCTCGGCCGAGCGGCCGCCGAAGAGCACGGCGACCTTGCCCATGGCGGCCACATCGGGCAACGGGGGAAAGGCGAACTGCGGGTTCATGCAGGTTGTCCTTGTTGCTGAGCGCGCTCCACCACCTGGCCCGCCACGGCACCGATGGAGCCGGCACCCATGCACAGCACCACGTCGCCGTCGCGGGCGTTGTCCAGCACTGCCTGCGGCAGTGCCCGCACGTCGTCGACGAACACCGGCTCGACCTTGCCGGCGACGCGAAGCGCCCGCGCCAGGCTGCGGCCGTCGGCGGCCACGATGGGTGCCTCGCCAGCGGCATAGACCTCGGTCAGCAGCACCGCATCGGCACCGCCGAGGACCTTGACGAAGTCCTCGAAGCAGTCGCGCGTGCGGGTGAAGCGGTGCGGCTGGAAGGCCAGCACCAACCGCCGACCCGGGAAGGCACCGCGCGCGGCCGCGATGGTGGCGGCCATCTCCACCGGATGGTGGCCGTAGTCGTCGATCAGCGTGAAGCGCCCGCCGTTCGCGGCAGCCACCTCGCCATAGCGCTGGAAGCGCCGGCCCACGCCCTTGAACTCGGCCAGCCCGCGCTGCACCGCCTCGTCGGGCAGGCCCAGCTCGACGGCGATGGCGATCACCGACAGCGCATTGCGCACGTTGTGCTCGCCCGGCAGGTTGAGCACCACCGGCAGGTCTGGCAGCACCACGCCATTGCGGCGCTGGGCGGTGAAGTGCATCTGCGCGCCGACGGCCCGCACGTCGATGGCGCGCACCTGCGCGTCCTCGCTGAAGCCGTAGCTGGTCACGGGGCAGGTCACCTGCGGCAGGATCTGGCGGATGGCCGGATCGTCCACGCACAGGATGGCCGTGCCGTAGAAGGGCATGCGGTGCAGGAAGTCGACGAAGGCCTTCTGCAGCCGGCCGAAGTCGTGGCCGTAGGTGTCCATGTGGTCGGCGTCGATGTTGGTGACGACCGCCATCACGGGCAGCAGGTTGAGGAAGGAGGCATCGGACTCGTCGGCCTCGACCACGATGTACTCGCCCTGGCCCAGCCGCGCGTTGGCGCCTGCGCTGTTGAGGCGCCCACCGATCACGAAGGTCGGGTCCAGCCCGGCCGTGGCCAGCACGCTGGCGGCCAGGCTGGTGGTGGTGGTCTTGCCATGGGTGCCGGCAATGGCGATGCCGCTGCGCAGGCGCATCAACTCGGCCAGCATGAGCGCCCGCGGCACCACCGGAATCTTCTTCGCGCGGGCGGCTATCACCTCGGGGTTGTCGGCCTGCACAGCGGTGGACGTGACCACGGCATCGGCACCGGTGATATTGGCGGCGTCGTGGCCCACGAAGGTGCGGATACCCAGGCCGCCCAAGCGGCGCAGCGTGGCGCTGTCGGCCAGGTCCGAGCCAGAGACGCCGTAGCCCAGGTTGAACAGCACCTCGGCGATGCCGCTCATGCCCGAGCCACCCAGGCCGACGAAATGGATGTGGCGGATCGCGTGCTTCATGGCTTGACCAGCTCCTCGCAGGCCAGGGCCACCTGGGCCACGGCATCGGTCTTGCGCATCGCGTATGCGCGCTGCGCGCGCTCGAGCAGCTCGGCACGCGTCGTTTTCTGGATCAGGTCGGACAAGAGTTCAGGTGTCAGATCGGTCTGCTGCACCAGCCAGGCGCCGCCGGCGTCCGCCAGGAAGCGGGCGTTGGTGGTCTGGTGGTCGTCGACCGCGAAGGGAAAGGGAACGAAGAGCGCGGCGGCTCCGACCGCGGCGATCTCGGTCACGGTGCTGGCGCCGGCACGCGCCACGATGAGGTCGGCCGCGGCGAAGGCCTCGGCCGTGTTGTCGATGAAGGGCACCAGCTCGGCCTCGACGCCGGCGGCGGCGTAGTTGGCGCGCAGCTCGTCGATCTGTTTCTCGCCGCTCTGGTGCAGCACGACGGGCCGCTCGGCCGGCGCGATGCGCGACAGCGCCTGCGGCACCACGGTGTTCAGTGCCTTGGCACCGAGGCTGCCGCCCACCACCAGCAGCTTGAGCGGGCCGCTGCGGCCTGCGAAGCGCTCGGCCGGCGCGGCCTGCGACAGGAAGGGCTCGCGCAGCGGGTTGCCCACCCAGGCCGCATTCGGCAGCACGTCGGGGAAGGCGCTGAAGCAGCGGTCGGCGATGCGTGCCAGCACGCGGTTGACCAGACCGGCCACGGAGTTCTGCTCGTGCAGCACCAGCGGACGGCCACGCAGCACGCCCATCATGCCGCCCGGAAAGCTGATGTAGCCGCCCAGACCGACCACCACGTCGGGCTGGACGCGGCCCACGGCCTGGAAGCTCTGCCAGAAGGCGCGCAGCAGCCGCGCCGGCAGCAGCGCCAGCGTGAGGGGGCCCTTGCCGCGCACGCCACCGAACTGGATCGGCTCGAAGGCAAAGCCGCGCGGCGGCACCAGACGCTCTTCCATGCTGCCGGGCGCACCCAGCCAGTGCACCCGCCAGCCGCGGGCGCGCAGCTCTTCCGCCACGGCCAGGCCCGGGAAGATGTGACCACCGGTGCCGCCGGCCATGACGAGCGCGGTGCGGGCGCCGGTCATACGCGGCCTCCGCGCATCAAAACCCGGTTCTCATAATCGACGCGCAGCACCACCGCCAGCGCCACCACGTTCATCAGGATGGCCGAGCCGCCGAAGCTCATCAGCGGAAGCGTCAGGCCCTTGGTGGGCAACGCACCCAGGTTCACGCCCATGTTGATGAAGGTCTGGAAGCCCATCCACACGCCCACGCCCTGCGCGGCCAGGCCGGCGAAGACGCGGTCCAGCGCGATGGCCTGGCGGCCGATGTGCATGATGCGGCGCGTGAGCCAGAGGAAGAGCGCGATAGCCACCAGCACGCCGACGAGACCCAGCTCCTCGCCGATCACGGCCAGCAGGAAGTCGGTGTGCGCCTCAGGCAGCCAGTGCAGCTTCTCGACGCTGCCACCCAGGCCGACGCCGAAGATCTCGCCGCGGCCGATGGCGATCAGCGAATGCGAGAGCTGGTAGCCCTTGCCCAGCGCATGCTCCTCGCTGAACGGGTCGAGGTAGGCAAAGATGCGCTCGCGCCGCCATGGGCTGGCCGCCACCATGGTGGCAAAGGCGACGACCACCAGCATGGCGATCAGGAAGAACATGCGCGCGTTCACGCCACCCAGGAACAGGATGCCCATGGCGATGATGGCGATCACCATGAAGGCGCCCATGTCGGGCTCGGCCAGCAGCAGCATGCCCACCACCACGACGGCCACGCCCATGGGCAGCACGGCGCGGAAGAAGCGCTCCTTGATCTCCATCTTGCGCACCATGTAGCTGGCCGCATAGAAGACCATGGCCAGCTTGGCCAGCTCGGAGGGCTGGAAGCGCATGAAGCCCAGCGGGAGCCAGCGGCGCGCGCCGTTGACGTTGATGCCGACGTGCGGGATCAGCACCACCACCAGCAGCAGCAGTGCCACCACGAAGAGCCAGGGCGCCGTGCGCTCCCAGGTGCGCATGGGGATCTGGAAGGCGACCAGGCCGGCCACGAAGGCGAACACCAGCGAGATCGCGTGGCGGATCAGGTGGTACGACTCGCTGTAGCCGCCGGCGCGGTTGAAGCGCGGGTTGTCGCCCATGGCGATGGATGCCGAGAACACCATCACCAGGCCCCACATGAGCAGCGCGATGGTGACCCACACCAGCGGCTGGTCGAAGCCGGCCACACGCACCGGCGCGGCGCGGGTCTGCGCGATGTCGGCGCCGCCCAGGCGCACCGGCAGGTGCATGGGCAGCGCGTCCATGCCGCTCTTGGCGGCGCGGCGGAACCAGCCGAAGAAGCGGCTGCCGCCCTCGTTGGGCGTGGCGGCGGCGGGCATGCGGGCGCTCATTCTGGAATCCTCCGTGCTGCGCACTGCGGATGCGAGCGCCTGCGGAACGGCCGGGCGGCGCTCATTCGTAGGCCTCCTCGTCGGCCAGCGCCTCGACCGCCTCGCGGAACACGTCCGCCCGGTGCGCGTAGTCGCGGAACATGTCCAGGCTGGCGCAGGCGGGCGACAGCAGCACGGCGTCGCCGGGCTGGGCCTGGTCGGCGCACAGGCCGACGGCCTCGGGCAGCGTGGCGGCGGCGAGCAGCGGCACGCCGGTCTCGGCCAGGGCCTCGCCGATGGCGGGGCCGTCTCGGCCGATCAGCACCGCGGCGCGCACGTACTGACGCACCAGCGGCGCCAGCGGCGAGAAGTCCTGGCCCTTGCCGTCACCGCCCAGGATGACCACCAGCTTGCGCTCCAGGCCCAGGCCCGACAGGGCAGCGGCAGTGGCACCGACGTTGGTGCCCTTGCTGTCGTCGAAGTACTCGACCTCGTCCACGATGGCGATGGGCTCCACGCGGTGCCGCTCGCCACGGTATTCGCGCAGGCCGTAGAGCATGGGCGCCAGCGCGCAACCGGCAGCGCTGGCCAGCGCCAGGGCGGCCAGGGCGTTCAGCGCGTTGTGCTGGCCACGGATGCGCAGCGCATCGGCGGGCATCAGACGCTGCAGGTGGATCTCTTCCTGCGCCGCGGCGCCGCGGCGGCGCTTGAGGGTCTCGTCGGCCTCGTGCGCGCGCACCAGCCAGGCCAGGCCGTTGACGCGCTCGATGCCGTAGTCGCCCGGACGCTGCGGCAGGTCGGCGCCGAAGGTCACATGGGCGCGCAGTTGCGGGCGCTGCAGCCGCACCTTGACCGGCGCGGGCAGCATGCCCATCACGCGGACGTCGTCGCGGTTGAGCACCATGAGGCCGGTCTGGCCGAAGATGCGCGCCTTGGCGGCGGCATAGGGCTCCATGCCGCCATGCCAGTCCAGGTGGTCCTGCGTGACGTTCAGCACTGTGGCAGCGGTGGGCTCGAAGCCCTGCACGCCGTCGAGCTGGAAGCTGGAAAGCTCGAGCACCCACACCTGCGGCAGGGCGTCGGCGTCCATGCGCTCCGACAGGGTGTCCAGCAGCGAGGGGCCGATGTTGCCGGCCACGGCCACGGTCTTGCCGGCGCGCTCGACCAACTGGCCGGTGAGCGAGGTGACGGTCGTCTTGCCGTTGGTGCCGGTGATCGCCAGCACGGCGGGACGATAGCCGGGCTCGGGCGCGGGTGGCGGGGCGATGGGCAGGGGCGCGGGCGTTTCGTCGGGCGTCTCGTCGTCCGCCGCGGCGTCATCGGACGGCACGGCCGGGGCCGCGGCTTCGCCGTCGCCGGAGGTTTCGGCGGCGATGTCTGCGCCCGTCCCCCCCGCGTCGACGGGCGACGCAGCCACGGCGACGGCGTCCGCGTCCGCGGGCACATCGCCCGCGACAGAGGCCGTGCCTTCGTCCACGGCGCCGTCCTCATCGGGCGCCGCATCCGGCGCCAACCGCAGGTCCGCCAGCGCCTGCGCGAACAGGTCCAGCTCGCCACCCACCGGCAGGCCGATGGCGCGCGCCGCGTCGACCACCGGTGCGATGGTGGCAGGCGCCAGGCCTGGCGAGCGGTAGACGGCGCGCACCAGCCGCCCCTCGACCAGCGCGGCCGTGAGCGGTCCGCCGATGAAGCGCACCTGCGGCAGCTCGGCGGCCAGCGTGGCCAGCTGCGGCGGCGCCTCGCGCGTGTCGGCCACCGTGACATGCGCACCATGGCGGGCGCACCAGCGCGCCATGGCCAGGCCCGAGGCGCCCAGGCCCAGGATCAGCACATGCAGGTCGGCGAGATGCTTCATGGTCGTCGCGGCCTCAACGCAGCTTGAGCGTGGACAGGCCCACCAGGCACAGCAGCATGGTGATGATCCAGAAGCGGACCACCACCTGCGTCTCGCGCCAGCCGGACTTCTCGAAGTGATGGTGCAGCGGCGCCATCTTGAGCACGCGGCGGCCTTCGCCGTACTTGCGCTTGGTGTACTTGAACCAGCTCACCTGGGCCATGACCGAGATCGCCTCGACCACGAAGATGCCGCCCATGATGAAGAACACGATCTCCTGCCGCACGATCACGGCCACGGTGCCCAGGGCACCGCCCAGCGCCAGCGCGCCCACGTCGCCCATGAAGACCTGCGCCGGATGGGTGTTGAACCACAGGAAGGCCAGGCCCGCGCCCGCCATGGCCGAGCAGAACACCAGCAGCTCGCCCGCGCCGGGAATGGAGGGAAACAGCAGGTAGCGCGAGTACATCGCATTGCCCGTGACGTAGGCGAACACGCCCAGGGCCGAGCCCACCATCACCACCGGCATGATGGCCAGGCCGTCCAGGCCGTCGGTGAGGTTCACGGCATTGCTCGCCCCGACGATCACCAGGTAGGTGAGGATGACGAAGCCGATGCCGCCCAGTGGATAGCTGATCTCCTTGAAGAAGGGCACCAGCAGGTTGGTCTTGGTGGGGAAGTCCATCGCGAAGCCGGAGCGCACCCAGTTGCCGAACAGCTCCAGCACGCGCCAGTTGGAACTCTCGGAGATGGAGAACAGCAGGTAGAAGGCCGCCACCAGGCCGATGAGCGACTGCCACATGTACTTCTCGCGCGATCGCATGCCCTCCGGGTCCTTGTTGACCACCTTGCGCCAGTCGTCCACCCAGCCGATGGCGCCGAAGCCCAGCGTCACCCACAGCACGATCCAGACGAAGCGGTTGGACAGGTCGAACCACAGCAGCGTCGCGATGGCGATGGCGAACAGCACCAGCACGCCGCCCATGGTGGGCGTCCCGCTCTTGGCCAGGTGCGTTTCCATGGCATAGCCGCGCACCGGCTGGCCGATCTTGAGGGCGCTCAGCCGGCGGATCACCGCCGGGCCGGCGGCCAGGCCCACCACCAGCGCGGTGAGGGCAGCCATCAGCGCCCGAAATGTCAGGTACTGGAAGACGCGCAGAAAGCCGAGTTCGGGCGACAGCGTCTGCAGCCATTGGGCCAGGCTCATCAGCATGGGCGGGCGTCCGTGTCATGCGGCATGACCGGCTCCTTGTTATTGTTCGAGCCGGCGGCGCTGGCCACCAGGGCCTGCACCACGCGCTCCATCTTCATGAACCGCGAACCCTTGACGAGCACGCTCGATGCGGCACCGGCCTGGTCCAGCGCCGCGGCGTTGAGGGCCTCGACGGCCTCGAAATGGCGGCCGGCCGCGCCGAACGCCGTCACGGCATGGCGGCTGGCCTCGCCCAGGGCGAACAGCGCGTCGATGCCGCGCTGGCGCGCCCAGTCGCCGACTTCGGCATGGAAACGCGGCCCCTGGTCGCCGACCTCGCCCATGTCGCCCAGCACCAGCAGGCGCGGCCCGGGCAGCTCGGCCAGCACGTCGATGGCGGCACGCACGGAATCGGGGTTGGCGTTGTAGCTGTCGTCCACCAGCGTGAGGCGGCGGCCATCGGTGCGCTGCAGCAGTTGCGCCCGCGAACGGCCGCCGACGGGCTCGAAGGCCGACAGGCCGGCGCCGATGGCCTCGGGCGTCACGCCAGCGGCCAACGCGCAGGCCGTGGCCGCGAGCGCGTTGCGCAGGTTGTGGCGGCCGGGAATGGCCAGACGCGCCTGCACGGTGCCAGCGGGCGTGCGGGCCACGAAGCGCCAGGCCTCACCATCCCAGTCGGCCTCGGCCAGCGACACGTCGGCCTCGGGCGATTCGCCGAACAGCAGGCAGCCGGCACCTGCCGGCACCAGGCCACGCCAGAGTGCCGTGTAATCGTCGCCGTGCGGAAAAACGGCCGTGCCGCCGGCCGACAGCGCCTGCAGCACGCTGCCGTTCTCGCGCGCCACCGCCTCGACCGTCGCCATGAATTCCTGGTGCTCGCGCTGCGCGTTGTTGACCAGCGCCACCGTCGGCCGCGCGATGGCGGCCAGCCGCGCGATCTCGCCCGGATGGTTCATGCCCAGCTCGACCACGGCCAGGCGATGAGCGGGCCGCAGGCGCATCAGCGTCAGCGGCAGGCCGATCTCGTTGTTGAAGTTGCCCTGCGTCGCCAGGCTGGCCTGCGGCTCGGCGGCGCGCAGGATGGACGCGACCATCTGCGTGACCGTGGTCTTGCCGTTGCTGCCCGTCACCGCCACCAGCGGCAGCGTGAAGCGGGCGCGCCAGCCGGCGGCGATGGCGCCCAGCGCGGCCAGGGTGTCGGGCACTTCCAGGCCCTGGAGGCCCAGCGGTGCCAGCCGGCCCGGCTCGGCCACGGCGGCGATGCCGCCCTGGGCCTGCACCTGCGGCAGGAAGTCGTGCGCGTCGAAGCGCTCGCCGCGCAGCGCGACGAAGAGGTCGCCCGCGGCCAGCGTGCGCGAGTCGGTGTGCACCCGCGTCACCGCGCGGCTGCCCTCACCCACCACGCGCGCACCCGGCACCCAGCCGGCGGCCTCGGACAGCGTGAACAGAGATTCCATCGAAGCGTTCATGCCGACCGGCTCCTGGCGCCAAGCGCCGCCTGCGCCTGGGCGCGGTCGGAAAAGGGAAATCGCCGGCCGGCGACTTCCTGGTAATCCTCGTGGCCCTTGCCGGCCAGCAGGACCACGTCCTGAGCGGCGGCTTCATCCAGGGCCTCGGCAATCGCTGCGGCACGGTCGATCACCACCCGCGCGGCCTGCGGCACCGCCAGGCCCGCCACGATCTGGTCGACGATGGCCTGCGGCGATTCGCTGCGCGGGTTGTCGCTGGTGACGACGACGCGGTCGGCACCCCGCTCGGCGATGGCACCCATCAGCGGGCGCTTGCCGGGATCGCGGTCGCCGCCGCAGCCAAACACGCACCACAGCCGGCCGCCGCGCGACTCGGCGAAGGGGCGCAGCGCGGCCAGCGCCTTCTGCAGTGCATCGGGCGTGTGGGCATAGTCGACCACCACCAGCGGCAGGCCGGCGTCCGCTGCGACCACGTCCATGCGGCCGGGCACGCTGCCGAGGCGCGCGCAGGCGGCGGCCGCGTCGCCCAGCGGCAGGCCGAGCGCGCGCAGCGTGCCGATCACGCCAAGCAGGTTGGCCACGTTGTAGTCGCCCACCAACGTGGTCGAGACCATGGCCTGGGCGCCGCCCTGCTCCACCACCTGGAAGCGCAGGCCCTGCGGACCGTGGCCGGCCTCGATGGCCGACAGCCGCGCGGGCGCGCCTGCGGCCGAGCAGGTCCACAGCTCGACCAGCGCGGTGTCCAGCAGTTCGCCCGCGAGGCGGGCGCCCTGCGGGTCATCGATGTTGACCACGGCCGCGCGCAGGCCCGGCCAGCGGAACAGCTCGGCCTTGGCGGCCCAGTAGGCCGCCATGTCGCCGTGGTAGTCCAGGTGGTCCTGGGTGAAGTTGGTGAAGACGGCCACGTCGAAGTGCAGGCCGTCCAGCCGACGCTCGGCGATGCCGATGGAGGAAGCTTCCATGGCACAGGCCTTCACGCCCTGGCCGAGCAGGTCGCGCAGCGCGCGGTGCAGCGTCACCGGGTCTGGAGTGGTGAGGCCGTTGTAGTCGACGGCCGGAGGCACGCCGATGCCCAGCGTGCCGGCGACGGCGCAGGGGCCGAAGGCGCTGCCTTCCAGTGCCTGCGCCAGCCACCAGGCGGTCGAGGTCTTGCCGTTGGTGCCTGTCACGGCCAGCAGCGTCATCACGTCGGCCGGCCGGCCGCACCAGGCCGCGGCGATGGGACCGGTCGCGGCCTTGAGCCCCTCGTAGGCCGCCACCGCCGGCTCGTCGGC
This sequence comes from Pseudacidovorax sp. 1753, assembly GCF_040544975.1. Classification (NCBI taxonomy): domain Bacteria; kingdom Pseudomonadati; phylum Pseudomonadota; class Betaproteobacteria; order Burkholderiales; family Comamonadaceae; genus Pseudacidovorax; species Pseudacidovorax sp. 1753. The sequence goes on from NZ_JBEPKY010000006.1 coordinate 241,408, forward strand.
GAAGTCGTAGGCCTCGCTGCCCTTGGCCTCGACCAGGCAGGCGGCGGCGCCTTGCGCCAGCGCCGCACGCACGAAGCGCCGTCCGTCGGTGGCGGCGCCCGGCCAGGCGATGAAGCCGTCGCCCTCGCCCACGGCGCGGCTGTCCACCTGCAGCTGTCCGCGAACGCGCGCGGACAGCCAGGCGGCGGCCTCGTCGGGGGAGTGGAGACGGTGCAGCGCCATCAGAAGCTCTCGTCCACGCCCTGGGTGAGCACCAGCGGCTTGACGGCCAGGTCGGGCGCGACGTTCATCATGCGCAGCGTCTGCTGCACCACTTCGCTGAACACCGGGCCGGCCACGGTGCCGCCGTAAAAGTTGCCGTCGCTCGGCTCGTCGATCATGACGCCCACGATGATGCGCGGCTTGTCGATCGGCGCCATGCCGGTGAACCAGCCGCGGTACTTGCCCGCCGCGTAGCCCTTGCCGACCTGCTTGCGCGCGGTGCCCGACTTGCCACCCACCGAGTAGCCCACGGTCTGCGCCAGCTGGCCGGTGCCGCCGGGGCCGGCGGCCATCTGCAGCATCTTGCGGATAGACGCCGCGGTGGAGGGCGAGAACACGCGCACGCCCGGCGGCTCCTCGTTGCTCTTGAGCATGGTCAGCGGCAGCACCTTCCCGTCGTGCGAGAAGGCGGTGTACGAATGGCACATCTGCAGCAGCGAGGCCGACAGGCCGTAGCCATAGGCCATGGTGGCCTGCTCGACGGGCTTCCAGGTCTTCCAGGGACGCAGGCGGCCAGGCGCCGCACCGGGGAAGGTGATCTGCGGCTTCTGGCCGTAGCCCAGCGCGGTGTAGGTCTCCCACATCTCGCTGGGGCTCATCTTCTGGGCGATCTTGAGCGCACCGACGTTGCTGGACTTCTGGATCACGCCCTCCACCGTCAGCACGCCGTAGTTGTGGGTGTCGCTGATGGTGAAGCCGCCGATCTGGTAGCGCCCGGGCGTGGTGTCGATGATGGTGCTGGGCTTGACGCGCCCGGCCTCCAGCGCCATGGCCACGGTGATCGGCTTCATGGTCGAGCCGGGCTCGAAGGTGTCGGTGATGGCGCGGTTGCGCAGCTGCTCGCCGGTGAGGTTGCGACGCTTGTCGGGCACGTAGCTCGGGTAGTTGGCCAGCGCGAGCACCTCGCCGGTCACCGCGTCGAGCACCACCACGCTGCCGGCCTTGGCCCGGTGCTTGGTCACGGCGTCGCGCAGCTTCTGGTAGGCGAAGAACTGCACCTTGGAGTCGATGGACAGCTGGATGTCCTTGCCGTCCAGCGGCGGCACGCGCTCGCCCACGCCCTCGACCACACGGCCCAGGCGGTCCTTGATCACCCGCTGCGAACCGGGCTTGCCGCCCAGGTCCTTGTCGAAGGCCAGCTCGATGCCTTCCTGGCCGTGGTCCTCGACGTTGGTGAAGCCCACCACGTGCGCGGCGGATTCGCCCTCGGGGTACTGACGCTTGTATTCGCGCGTCTGGTAGAGGCCCTTGACGCCCAGCGCCGCGATCTCCTTGGCGATGGGCTCGTCGACCTGGCGCTGGATCCAGACGAAGCTCTTGTCCTCGTCGGCCAGTTTCTGGTCGAGGTCCTGCGGCTTCATGCCGAGCAGTTGGGCGACGCGGCGCAGCTTGGTCCGGGTCTCGGGATCGTTGCGATCGATGTCCTCGGGAATCGCCCACACGCTGGGTGCGATCACGCTGGAGGCCAGGATCAGGCCGTTGCGGTCCAGGATGCGGCCGCGGCTGGCGGGCAGCTCGATGGTGCGGGTGAAGCGCACCTCGCCCTGCCTCTGGAAGAAGTCCTGCCCGATCACCTGCACATAGGCTGCGCGGCCGGCCAGCACCACGAAGCCGAGCGCGATGGCTGCCACGATGAACTTGCTGCGCCAGACGGGCGTCTTGCTCGCCAGCAGCGGGCTGGTGGTGTAGCGAACGGAAGGGCCGCGGCTCATCGCGTGCTCCTGGCTGCAGCGGCCGGGGCGCCGGCGGGCACGACGGGCGGCGCCGGCGGCACCGCGGGGATCACCGTGCCGTCGGCCCGCACATACAGCGTGATGGCGGGCGTGGTGGTGCGCATCTTGAGCTTGTCCTTGACCAGCGACTCGATGCGCAGGGGCGTGGCCTGGGCGCGGCGCTCGACCTGCAGGCGCTCGTATTCGGTTTCCAGCGTGCGGGCCTCGGCCTGCGCGCGGTAGTACTGGCCATAGAGCTGGCGCGACTGGTACTGGGTGTGCACCAGCAGCAGCGCCGTGCCGATCACGGCCAGCAGCAGGAGCAGGTTGAGGCGCGTGATCACGAACGTTGCCCCCATGCTCGGCGCTGCGCGTCCTCGCTGCCCCCCGAGGGGGCGCTGGCTTGCTTGGGGCGGCCCGGCGCGTCGCCAAGCACCTCCGTGCGCTCGGCCACGCGCAGGATGGCGCTGCGCGCACGTGGATTGGCCGCCACTTCCTCGGCCGAAGGCTTGATGCGTTCCAGCGCGCGCAGCTTCATGGGCTTGGGCGCGGCGAAGGGCGCGCGGCGGTCGTAGACCTCCTTGGAGTGCTCGGCGATGAACTGCTTGACGATGCGGTCTTCCAGCGAATGGAAGCTGATCACCGCCAGCCGGCCGCCGGGCGCCAGCACCGACAGGCTGGCGCTCAGCGCCTGTTGCAGCTCTTCAAGCTCGGCGTTGATGAAAATCCGAAGAGCCTGAAATGTGCGCGTTGCAGGGTTCTGGCCCGGCTCGCGGGTTTTGACCGTGCCAGCCACGAGCTCGGCCAGCTCGGCGGTGGTTGAAATTGCGCCCCGTTCTTGTCGGCGAGCAGCAATCGCCTTTGCAATCTGAACAGCAAACCGTTCTTCGCCATAGTCACGGATCACCTCTGCAATCTGCTGTGGTTCGGCTGTGGCCAGCCAGTCGGCCACGCTCTGGCCGCGCGTGGGATCCATGCGCATGTCGAGCGGGCCGTCCAAACGAAAAGAAAAACCCCGGGCGGGGTTGTCGATCTGGGGGGAGCTGACGCCGAGGTCCATCAGGACCCCGGCCACACTGCCGGGTGGCAGCTCCCCCAGGTGGGCGAAGCCCTGGTGCCGGATGGAAAAGCGCGGGTCGGCGATGGCGCCGGCCTGCGCCACCGCCTCTGGATCCTTGTCGAAGGCCACGAGGCGGGCGCCTGGCGCCAGCCGCTCCAGCAGCAGCCGCGAATGACCGCCGCGACCGAAGGTGGCGTCGACGAAGGTGCCGTCGGGCGCCGGCGCATCGCCGAGCACGGCGCGCACGCCCTCTTCGAGCAGCACGGTGGTGTGGAGGAAGGATGCGGCCATCTGGGTCACAGCTTGAGCATCCGGGCCGCCTCGGAGTTGCGGATGTTCTCCATCATCTCCGCGGCTTCCTTGGCCTGATAGGCCGCCTTGTCCCACAGCTCGAAGCGGTGGCCCACGCCGAGCAGCAGCACGTCGCGGGTGATGCCCGCGAGCTCACGCAGCTCGGGCGAGATCAGCACACGGCCGGTGCCGTCGAGTTCCACGTCGGAGGCGCTGCCCAGGTAGAAGCGCTTGAGCCATTGCTCGGAGGACGGCAGCGCCGCCAGGCTGGCGCGCGCCTCTTCCCACACCGGGCGAGGGTACAGGTTCAGGCCACCGTCGGGATTGCGGGTCACGGTGATCTGGCCACCGGCCTCCGTGCGCAGGGCGTCCAGATACCGGGCAGGCATCGACAGCCGCCCCTTGGCATCCAGATTCAGCGATGACGTGCCCTGAAACACGAACCCATAACTCCCGAAAAAGCGGCCGGCGAACTGCCGAGTAGGACGGGACCTAACCCACGTTTTCCCACTTTCCTGCACTTTTTTGCACTGTAGCAGGAAACACCTGCCGCCAATCGACTGTTACGAGGTATTTTTTGTAATGGAATCAAGGACTTAGAGCACAACTTTCCTGCGGCTTCGGCCCTCATTTCTCTTTGCTGATGAAGCACTTAGCTATCACAGTGGAAGTTCCGCGTTAGCTGGTGTAGGCCCAGGCCTGCATCAAAAGGCAACGGCCCGGGGCGTTGCCACCCCGGGCCGTCGAACTGTCAAGAGTCTTTCGCGCGCTCAGAGAATGAAACGCGACAGGTCCTCGTCTTTGCTGAGCATGTCCAGCCGCGCATCCACATAGGCGGCATCGATGCTCACCGTCTGGCCCGAGAGCTTGGCCGCGTCGAAGCTCACCTCGTCCAGCAGCCGCTCCATCACGGTCGACAGGCGCCGCGCGCCGATGTTCTCGGTGCGCTCGTTCACCTCGAAGGCGATGGTCGCCAGCCGGGTGATGCCGTCGGGCGTGAAGGCGAGCGTCACGCCCTCGGTGGCCAGCAGCGCCTCGTACTGCTTGACGAGGGAGGCGCGAGTCTGCGTGAGGATGCTTTCGAAATCCGCCACCGACAGCGACTGCAGCTCGACGCGGATCGGCAGACGGCCCTGCAGCTCCGGGATCAGATCGCTGGGCTTGGCCAGGTGGAAGGCGCCGCTGGCGATGAACAGGATATGGTCGGTGCGCACCACGCCGTACTTGGTGGTGACGGCGGTGCCTTCCACCAGCGGCAGCAGGTCGCGCTGCACGCCCTGGCGGGAGACGTCGGCACCCTGCGCCTCGCTGCGGGTGGCCACCTTGTCGATCTCGTCGATGAAGACGATGCCGTTCTGCTCGGCGTTGACCAGCGCCTGGGCACGGATCTCCTCCTCGTTCAGCAGCTTGCCGGCCTCTTCCTCGGTCAGCAGGCGCAGCGCCTCGGCGATCTTGAGCTTGCGCGTCTTGCGACGGCCCTGGCCCAGCTGACTGAACATGCCGCGCAGCTGCTCCGCCATCTCCTCCATGCCGGCGGGGCCCATGATCTCCATCGCGGGCCGCGCCTCGGCCACCTCGATCTCGATCTCCTTGTCGTCCAGCTCCTTCTCGCGCAGCTTCTTGCGGAAGGCTTGGCGGGTGGCGTTTCCGCTGTCGCTGGCCACCGCGCGGCCTTCGGCATCGCGGGCGGCGGGCAGCAGGGCGTCGAGGATGCGCTCCTCGGCCGCGTCCTCGGCCCGCACCCGCACCTTGGCCACCTCGGCCTCGCGCGTGCGCTTGACCGAGACCTCGGCCAGGTCGCGGATGATCGAATCCACGTCCTTGCCCACGTAGCCCACCTCGGTGAACTTGGTGGCCTCGACCTTGATGAAGGGCGCGTCGGCCAGCCGGGCCAGCCGGCGGGCGATCTCGGTCTTGCCCACGCCGGTGGGGCCGATCATGAGGATGTTCTTGGGCGTGATCTCCGGCCGAAGCTTCTCGTCGACCTGCTGGCGGCGCCAGCGGTTGCGCAGCGCGATCGCCACGGCCCGCTTGGCCTCCTTCTGGCCGACGATGTGGTTGTCCAGCTCGGACACGATTTCCTGGGGGGTCATGGCGGACATCGGGTTCCTATCCATTCAATGAAGCACGCGCCGCACACGGCACGGAAGAAGATGCGCCTTGGCGCGGTCAGACGGCCGCGGAGCAGGCCACGCCAGCGGCCGCCGCGGAACTGACTTCGCCAGGCCGCCAGCGGCGCCCCCTCGCAGGGGGTTGGCGGAGCGCGAAGCGCGCAGCCTGGGGGTGGTCAAAGTGTTTCTATCGTGTGGTGCATGTTGGTGTAGATGCACAGCTGGCCGGCGATCTCCAGCGACTTGCGCACCACATCCTCGGCCGACAGCTCGGTGTTCTCGATCAGCGCCTTGGCCGCCGAGTGGGCATAGGCACCGCCCGACCCGATGGCCACGATGCCCTGCTCGGGCTCCAGCACGTCGCCGTTGCCGGTGATGATGAGCGAGGTGGAGCGGTCGGCCACCGCCAGCATCGCCTCCAGGCGCCGCAGGACGCGGTCGGTGCGCCAGTCCTTGGTCAGCTCGATGGCGGCGCGGGAGAGTTGGCCCTGGTGCTTCTCCAGCTTGGCCTCGAAGCGCTCGAACAGCGTAAAGGCATCGGCCGTGGCACCCGCGAACCCGGCAATCACCTTGCCCTGGTAGAGCCGGCGTACCTTGCGCGCCGAACCCTTGAAGACGATGTTGCCCAGCGTCACCTGGCCGTCGCCGCCGATGGCGACCTGCTCGCCCTGCGGCGTGCTACGGCGCACGCTGACGATGGTGGTTCCATGAAATTGTTCCATCGCAGCCACCTGGGGGCGTTCCGGGGCTGCACAAGGGCGGCGCGGGATTTTTTCTGCCGGCGCAGCTCTGGCCGCCGCGTCCAGGCCCAGACCGTCAGCCCGCGCGGGGCACGACCACGGCGCAGCGATCCACCCCGGTGAGCCGCAGGAACTCGGCCAGCACCCCATGCACCGCCAGCAGCCGCAGGCCCGGCCGGGCACCCAGCCGGGCACGCAGGGCCTCGGCGGCCGCCAGATCCATGCGTACCAGCGCGGCGCAGTCGATCTCGGGGCCTGCACCGGCCCGGTCGAGCGCCTCCTCGATCCTGGACCAGGGCAGGCTGTCGGCCCCCGCGAGCTCGCCGGCCAGGAAGGCGCCCCGCGCCGCCGCCGGATCCAGCGCGGCACGGGTGCTGGACAGTCCCGCGTCGCCCATCTCCGCCACGGTGCCGCGCGGCGCCTGCCACGAGGGCGGCGTGATCTCGTAGGTGATGCAGTAGTTGAGGGCCACCAGCTCGAAGTCGTCCAGGCGATTGAGCAGGCGAAGGACGGCCAGGTGCAGGCTCCACCAGCCGGCGTCGACGCCGCGCTCACCCAGCGGGGTGGCGGCGGCCAGCACCGCCAGCAGCTCATCGGTGCCCAGGAAACCCATCTGCACCGGCGAGAGCGCCCAGTGCGTGACCAGCGTCGTGAGCGGCTGCACGGCATCTGCCTCGATCTGGCCGAGGCCGCGCCAGTCCAGGCGCCAGACGCTGCCCTTCGCCCGCGACAGGGCCTGCGTGAGCGCCAGCAGGGCCGGGCGGTCCAACCGGGCGGGCGCCTGCCAGTCGGTCTCCGTGCGTGCATCCAGGCGTTGCGCCACCTCGCCCGTGCGCGCATCCCGCGCCAGCGTCCGCAGCGACACCCAGGCCGGTGCCGGCAGGCCGAAGCGCTCCGCATAGGGGGCGGCCGCCTCGGCAAAGCGCTCCGCGTCGCCCGTGGCGCGATAGAAGTCGAGCAGGGCGCGCCAGGTCTGGAGTTGGTCGGCAAAGGCGCTGCCGGGCACCAGGGCCTGCCGCAGCGCGCTTTCGGCGCCGGGGTCATCGCCCTGGGCGAAGCGGACGGCCGCTTCTTCGAGGGGCGTGTCGAAGGCCAGGCGCGGCGCCGCGGTGTACGCCGGCCGGTGCGTGGAGAAGGAAGGCAGCAGCACTTCGGGCGCCGCCGGCGCCATGGCCTCACGCGGCGGCTGCAGGTCGGTCGGCACGACCGGCGCGGTATCGGCATAGGCGCGCGCGTGGTGCTCGGCCAAAGAGGCATCCACCGCAGGGGTGCCGGCCGGCGCCATGTCTGCGCCATCGGGGACGGTGGCGGCGGATTCGGAGGTCCACCACTGCTGGGACATCTGCGCCTCGATCTCGTCGATCTTGCGCAGCGTGAGCGCACGCCGGTCGGTCATGCGGTCGCTGGAGGGCAGCGACGAGGAGATGTTGCCGGGATCTTCGGTGCCGCCGCGCTGACGCAGCTTGCGCAGCATGTCGAACTCGCGCCGGCGCACGAAGTCGTTGCGCTGCCGACGCTCCATGAGCTCCTTGAGCGCCTCCCGGCTGTAGCCGAAATCGGAGGCACCCGCGCCGGGCGTGCCTTCGAGCTCGGACCAGTCCTTGAGCGGGTTACGCACGAACTTGGCGACCTTGGAGAACAGGCCTCCCGCGTCGTCCTTGGACATGCCCCGTGCTGCGAGAAAGTGGGTGAAGGCTGGCGTTGCGGGCTGCGCAGGCCGGACCCGGCCCGGCCGCCGTGCGAACTCAGTCGCCGAACATCTTCTGCTTGAGCTCGCGGCGCTGCTGCGCCTCGAGCGAGAGCGTGGCCGTCGGGCGGGCCAGCAGGCGGCCGACGCCGATGGGCTCGCCGGTCTCGTCGCAGTAGCCGTAGTCGCCAGCGTCGATGCGGGCGATGGACTGCTCGATCTTCTTGAGCAGCTTGCGCTCGCGGTCGCGGGTGCGCAGCTCCAGGGCGTGCTCTTCCTCGATGGTGGCGCGGTCGGCCGGATCGGGCACGACCACGGTGTCCTCGCGCAGGTGCTCGGTCGTCTCGCCGGCGTTGTCGAGGATGCCCTGCTTGAGCTGCTGCAGCTTGAGCTTGAAGAAGGCCAGCTGCGTGTCGTTCATGTACTCGCTGTCGGGCATCGCGATGACTTCGGCATCGGTCAGCTCCTCGACCGGCTTGGTCTTCCAGTTGTTCGCGAGCTTGGGGTCCTTCTTGACGGACAGGAGGGGCGGGGGAACGAGGGCCGTGGACATGGTCGTTGAGAAACTGGCCTTGGGTGCGGTGGAGGCCACCGCCTGAGGCATGGACGGAACGGTCAATTGCGACAACCGGGCCGAAGGACGCGCCCGCGGAGGCAGCGCATCGGGGGACGGCACTGCATCGACGGCGACCGGCGTCTTGGCATCGAGGCCGGCGCTGGCCGGGGCGGTTTTCTTCACGTGGCGGGCTCCTTCACTGGCTGCGGTCTTCCCTGCCTGACGGGCAGCGCCGAGGGTGGCGGACCGCAACAGGCGCGCGATTGTATAGAGAAAGCACCCTGTAAAAAGGTGACGGCGATCGGCCTAGCGCGAACGTCCTACACCAGGCATTGATCCAGGCCCTGCTCCAGGATGTCGCGGGGCAGATCGATCCCGATGAACACCATCCGACTCTCGCGCGTCTCGCCCTCGCCCCATTCGGGGCCGAGGTCGCTGCCCATGAGCTGGTGCACGCCCTGGAAGATCACCTTGCGTTGGGTGCCATTCATGTCGAGCACGCCCTTGTAGCGCAGCATGCGCGGGCCGTAGATGTTGACGATGGCGCCCAGGAAGTCCTCCAGCCGCGCCGGGTCGAAGGGCCGCGTGGCGCGGTAGACGAAGCTCTTGACGTCGTCGTCCACATGGTGGTGGTGGCCGTGGCCATGGTCGTGCTGGTGCGAGGGATGGTCGCAGTGCTCGCCATGTTCGTGGTCATGGTCGTGATGATCATGCGCGTGATCGTGGTCGTCCGCCTTCAGGAAGTCAGGGTCGATGTCGAGCTTGGCGTTGAGGTTGAAGCCGCGCAGATCGAGCACCTTGGCGATGGCCACCTCGCCGAAATGCGCCTTTTCGATGGGCGCGCGCGGGTTCATGTGCTTGAGGCGGTGGATCAGCGCGTCGGCGTCCTCGGCGCTCACCAGGTCGGTCTTGGACAGGAAGATCTGGTCGGCGAAGCCCACCTGGCGGCGGGCCTCCTGCCGGTCGTTGAGCTGCTGCGCGGCATGCTTGGCATCGACCAGCGTGACGATGGAATCGAGCAGGTAGCTCTCGGCGATCTCGTCGTCCATGAAGAAGGTCTGGGCGACGGGCCCGGGGTCGGCCAGGCCGGTGGTCTCGATGATCACGCGGTCGAAGTCCAGCAGGCCCTTGCGGCGCTTGGCGGCCAGCAGCTGCAGCGCCTCGCGCAGGTCCTCGCGGATGGTGCAGCAGACGCAGCCGTTGCTCATCTGCACGATCTGCTCCTTCGACTCGGTGACCAGGATGTCGGAGTCGATGTTCTCCTCGCCGAACTCGTTCTCGATGACGGCGATCTTGTGGCCGTGCGACTCGGTCAGCACGCGCTTGAGCAGGGTGGTCTTGCCGGAGCCGAGGAAGCCGGTGAGGATGGTGGCGGGAATGAGGGCCATGGAAACGCTCCGGGAATGTCGGGACGACGGTGGAAACGGGGAAGGGGCGAAAGTTTAGGCCGGCCGCAAAAACTCGGCCGGCCGGCGCTCTTTGCGGGTGCGGCTACTTGCGCACCACCACCAGGCCCTTGAGGTACTCGCCCTCCGGGAACTCGATGGTCATGGGATGGTCGGGCGCCGCGCCCAGGCGCTCGGCGATGTAGCCGTCCACGCCGGCGTCGATGCCGGCCGAGGCCACGATCTTGTGGAACAGGTCGGCGCCGATCCCGCCCGAGCACGAGAAGGTCAGCAGCACGCCGCCCGGCGGCAGCAGCTTGAGGGCCAGCCGGTTGATGTCCTTGTAGGCGCGGGCGGCGCGATCGGCATGCGCGACGGTGGGTGCGAACTTGGGCGGGTCGAGCACGATGGCGTCGAACTGCCGGCCCTCGTCGATGAAACGGCGCAACGTCTGGTTGACGTCGGCATCCAGGAACTGGGCCTTGGCCGCCTCGAAGCCGTTCAGTGCGAGGTGCGCCCGCGCCCGGTCCAGCGCCGGCTGCGAGGAGTCGACCGACACCAGCTCGGCGCCCTCCAGCGCGCCGGCCGCCGCCAGCCCATGCGCCGCAGCGACGGTGAAGCCGCCCGTGTAGCAATAGCAGTTGAGCACGCGGGCGAAGCGGCGGTGCCGCGCCAGCTCCGAGAAGCGGCGGCGGCTGTCGCGCTGGTCGAGGTAGAAGCCGGTCTTGTGGCCGGTGGCCACGTCCAGGCTCAGGCGCCAGCCGTGCTCCTGGATGGTGATCTCGGTCGGGCCTTCGCCGCGCAGCCAGCCACTGACCGCAGGCAGCCCCTCGCGCTCGCGGCCACTGGCGTCCGAGCGTTCGTAGAGCTTCGTGAGGCCGGTGGCGGCCAACAGCGCATCGGCCAGCACGGCCTTCCAGCGCTCGACGCCGGCCGACAGGAACTGCGCCACCAGCGTGTCGCCATAGCGGTCCACGATCAGGCCGGGCAGGCCATCGGCCTCGCCATGCACCAGGCGCTGGCCGTCGCTGGCGATGTCGAAGAGCCCGCGCGCCTGCACGGCGGCCTGGCAGCGGGCGGCGAAGAATGCGGCGTCGATGCGCTGGCCCTCGTCGAAGCTCCAGGCGCGGGCGCGGATCTTGGAGGCCGGGCTGCACGCCGCCCAGGCCAGAAAACGGCCGTCGTGCGATTCGATGCGCACCGTCTCGCCCGCATCGCCGCCGCCCTTGGCGATGGCGGCGTCGAAGATCCAGGGGTGGCGGCGCTGGAGCGAGCGCTCCTTGCCGGGCTTGAGGCGCAGGACTTTCATGGGGTGTCGGGTTTCTTCTCGTCGTCGCGGCCGGTGCGCGCATGCGCCCGCGGGTGCGCGGCGTCGTAGATGCGGGCCAGGTGCTGGAAGTCCAGCCGCGTGTAGATCTGGGTGGTGGAAATGCTCGCGTGGCCCAGCAGCTCCTGCACGGCGCGCAGGTCGCCGCTGGATTGCAGCAGGTGACTGGCGAAGGAATGGCGCAGCATGTGCGGATGCACCGGCGCGGCCACGCCGGCCTGGATGCCGCGGGCGCGTAGCATCTGCCAGACAGCCTGCGGCCCGAAGCGGCCGCCGCGCAGGCCGACGAAGAGCGCGGGCGAATCGACCGGCCGCAGCGCGCGCTGCGCCAGCCAGGCGCCCACGGCCTGCACGGCCGGGCCGCCCATCGGCACACTGCGCCGCTTGCCGCCCTTGCCGAGCACATGCACCTCGGCCGAGGGCAGGTCGAGCCAGCCGCGCGCCTCGGCGGAAGGATCGCGGTCCAGGCCGGTGAGCTCGCTCACGCGCAGGCCGCAGCCGTAGAGCAGTTCGACGATGGCGCGGTCGCGCGCCTCGGTCCAGGCATCGGCCTCGGGCTGCTGGTGCTCGGCCAGGCGCACAGCATCGTCCACGCCCAGCGCCTTCGGCAGCGGCCGCGGCGCCTTGGGCGCATGCACGTCCTGCACCGGGTTGCCCGGCACCAGGCCCTCGCGGCCCAGCCAGCGGTAGAAGCTGCGCCAGCACGACAGCACCAGCGCGATGCCGCGCGGCGCCCGTCCGGCGCCATGCAGCTGGGCCATCCAGCGGCGGATGTGGGCGGTGGCCACGCGCTGAAGCGGCAGGCCGGCATCGGCCGCGCGCTGCAGCAGCTCGGCCAGGTGCAGCGCATACAGCTCGACCGTGCGCTCGGCCAGCCGGCGCTCCACCCGCACATGGGCGAGGTAGCGATCGACCAGGGCACGGTCGGCGTCCGCAGCGGACGAAGGATCAGTAGTCACCACGGAGGGCATTGTTGACGACCGCCGCCACCTCGCGCAGCGATGCGCGCGCGGCGCGGTCCCAGCGCCGGCAGGGCGCGAGGGCGGCGGCGTACTGCACGTCGAAGGCGGACTCGAAGCCGCTGCCGCGCGCCAGTTGGCGGGTACGCCAGAGGTGCGAGGGCTCGGTGACGACGATCACGCGCCGCACGCCCGCCGCTTCGAGCAGGGGCCGCGACAGCCGCAGGTTTTCGCGTGTCGACTGCGAGGCGGACTCGCGCAGCACCGGGCCGGTGTAGCCCGCCGCGCGGGCCAGACCCTCCATGGCATCGGCCTCGATGCGGCCATCTTCATGGTCCACGCCGCCGCTCATCACCAGCAGCTTCACGCGACCCGCTTGCGCGAGCGCCACCGCGGCATCGACACGCGACGCGAGGCAGGGGTTGGGCGCGCCGTCGAGGAAGGCCCGGTTGCCCAGCACCAGCGCGGCATCGGCGTCCTGCGCGGGCGGGTTCGCCAGCACGTGCGCGCCGTGGCGCGTCACCATGACGTGGATCGCCCCGCCCGACACCAGGCCCAGGACGGCAAGGACGAGCCCCACCCGACGCCAGCCTCCACCGCGCGCCGGATACCTCAAGCGCGCAGGCGCGACAGCGCTGCCGAGGCCAACTGGGCGATGCGCTCCAGGAAGTCCGTGCCCATTTCCGCGTTGTAGCGCTGCGGATCGGGCGAGGCCAGCACCAGCAGGCCGAAGGCCGGCGCGTCGGCGGCGGTGCGCAGCGGGATCAACGCCAGCGACTGGGCCTGCTGCGGCTCGTTGAGCCAGGCCGTGGCCTCGAAGCCGGCGTTCAGGCCGATGTAGGGCGTGGTCAGCGAGGTGGCCAGGGCCTTCACGTCGTCGCTCACGCCCTGGGTGTAGCCCTCTGCGGCGTAGGCCGGGTCGAGGTCCCAGAGCTTGATGGCCGTCTGCGGCACCATGAACTGCTGGTGCAGGCCCTTGATGATTTCCCAGGGCAGGCCGCGCAGGTCGCGCCAGGTGAGCAGCGAGAGCGTCCAGCGCTGCAGCCGGTCGGCCGTGACCACGTTCTCGGTGCCGTGGCGCACCATGTCCATGATGCGGTGCTCCAGCGCCTTGATCTTCTCGCGCAGCATCTCGGCCTGGCGCTCCTGCAGGCTGACGGCGCGCTGGCCGTGCGGACTGGTCAGCTGCACCTCGGCCAGCAGTTGGGCATGGCGCTCGAAGAAGTCGGGCGTGTTGGCCAGGTAGTTGGCGATGTCGTCTTCGGTGATGGGGTTCATGGCGGCAGGCGGTCGGTGGATGCGGGCCGTCGGCGCCGCACCAAAAAAAGAAGAGAAAAGCGTCAGAGTTCGTCGGGCACGTCGATCTCGCCCGCGAAGACGGTGACGGCCGGACCGGTCATCAGCACCGGGTCGGCCTCGCCACCCGCCCATTCGATGGTGAGGATGCCGCCGCGGGTCTCGACGTCGACGCGGCGGTCCAGCCGCCCGAGGCGGATGCCGGCCACCACCGCCGCGCAGGCGCCGGTGCCGCAGGCCAGCGTCTCGCCGGCGCCGCGCTCGAACACGCGCAGGCGCACGTGCGTGCGGTCCACCACCTGCAGGAAGCCAGCGTTGACCCGCTGCGGAAAGCGCGGATGGTGCTCGATGCGCGGGCCCTGCTCGGCCACCGGCGCGGTCTCGACGTCGTCGACCAATTGCACGGCATGCGGGTTGCCCATGGAAAGCACGGCCACTGGCACGATGGGCCCGTCCGCCTCGGTGGAGAGCGCCAGGTGCCAGGTGTGCCAGGTGCCGTCGGGTTGCGGATCGAGGCCCGCGGTGTCGAAGGGCACGCGGGCCGGCTCGAAGACCGGCGGGCCCATGTCGACGGTGACGCGGCCGTCGGCCGTCATGCGTGGGGCGATCACGCCCGACAGCGTCTGCACCCGCACCACGTCCCTGTCGGTCAGGCCACGCTCGCGCACGAAGCGCATGAAGCAGCGCGCACCGTTGCCGCATTGCTCGACTTCGCCGCCATCGGCGTTGTGGATCACGTACTGGAAGTCCACGCCCGCGGCGGGCGAGGGCCGCACGCTCAGGATCTGGTCGGCGCCGACGCCGAAATGGCGGTCGGCCAGGAATCGGTACTGGCCGGGCGTCAGGCCGAGGGGGCCGGCGGTCTCGTCGAGCACGACGAAGTCGTTGCCCGCGCCCTGCATCTTGGTGAAGCGGATTCGCATCGGCGGATTATCGGCGGCGGCCCGAGGCGGACGCGGCCCCCGCAGCGCGCAGGGACATCGACAGCGACGCCAGCGAGCGGCCTCAGCCTTCGGGAAGTCCGGCCAGCACTTCGCCCCCACGCGCGACGATCTGCCCACCCGCCACCACCAGCCGGCGCCGCGGCTGGGCCACGACCGCCTCGGCCGCCGTCTCGGCCTCGACGAGCACCAGGTCGGCCCGGCAGCCAGGTGCCAACCCGTAGGCCGCGAAGCCGCAGGCCCGCGCGCCGGCCGCGGTGACGCAATCCAGCGCCTCATCGATCTCGTCGTCGCGGCGGAGGTTGTAGCGCAGCCCGATCTGCATGGCGCGCGCCAGCATGTCGGGACGGCCATAGGGCGTCCAGGTGTCGCGAATGCCATCGTTGCCGCCCGCCACAGTCACGCCCGCGGCGCGGGCCGCCAACAGCGGCGGCACGGACCGCGAAGGCGGCGCGCTGGTGATGAGGGCCACGTCCAGCTCGGCCAGCCGCGCCAGCAGGGACTGCACTTCGGCCGCGGGCAGATCGCCCAGGCAGAACGCATGGCTCACCGCGACGCGGCCCTGCATGCCGAGGGCAGCGGTGCGCTCCAGGATCAGCCCTAGCGAGAAGGCGCCCATGGCGCCGGGCTCGTGCAGGTGGATGTCCAGCGGCTTGCCATGGCGGTCGGCCAGGCCGAAGAGCACATCGAGGGAACGCACCGGGTCGCCGTCTATGGCGCAGGGATCCAGCCCGCCCAGCACGTCGACCCCCTCGGCCATCGCCGCATCCAGCAGGTCGGCCGTACCGGGTCGCCCGAGCAGACCGGACTGCGGGAAGGCCACGGTCTGGATCTGCAGCCAGGGCGCGAGCGCCGCGGCGGTGCGCTGCACGCCGGCCAGGTGGCGCAGGCCGGCCTGGGTATCGATGTCCACGTGGCTGCGCAGCCGCGTGGTGCCGGTCGCCAGGAAGGCGCGCGCCAGCCGCATCGACTGTGTGGCGGCGTCGTGGCCGCTGGCGGCGCGGAATTCGCGCTCGTTGTCGATGCGGTCGATCAGCCGGTGGCCCACCGCGTTGCGGTACCAGGGCAGGCCCCACAGCGTCTTGTCGAGGTGGGTGTGCGACTCCACCAGGCCCGGCAGCAGCAGGGCGCCGCCGCCCTCCTCTTCCGGCGTGCCGGCGGGTGGGGCGAGTTCAGGGCCGATCGCAGCGATCCGTCCCGCCTGCACCAGCACATCGACCGCAGCGCCCCCCATCGGCCGCACGCGGCGCAACAACCAGGGCGCGTCCGTGGCGCGGGTCAGATCCATCCGGCTCTCCTCGGCGCCCGTCGGCCGGGGCCGGCGGCAGCCGGGCATGCCGCCCGGCTTCGGGGCAAAGCGGCCATCATGCCATCGCGCCGACAAGGCCGCGACGACGGGCATGCGCGCATCGACCGCGCTGCTGATAATGCGGCGATGCCCCGGCTCTCCCAGCAACTCCATCCCCCACGCGAACCGGCCCCTGCACGGGCGGCCGCCACCGTGCTGCTGTTGCGCGATACCGAGCTGGGCATGGAGGTGCTGATGACCCGGCGCTCCGCCACGGCCAGCTTCGCCCCTGGCGCCTACGTCTTCCCCGGCGGGCGCGTGGACGAGGAGGACACCGACACCCGCCGCATCGCTCTGCGCCGCCGCACCCAGCCCCGGGTACAGCTCACCCACGCCATCGCCGCGGTGCGCGAGGCCTTCGAGGAACTGGGCGTGCTGCTGGCCGAGCATGCCGATGGCCGCCCCGTGAGCGCCGCCGAGGTCGCCGCCATGGACCGCAGCACGCCGCCGGCCGTGCCCTTCGCGCAGCAGTGCGCGCAGCGCGGCCTGCGGCTGGCCACCGACCGCGTGTTCGCCTTCGCGCACTGGATCACCGACCGCGATCTGCCCAAGCGCTTCGACGTGCTCTTCCTGGTGGCCCGCATGCCGCCCGGCCAGACGCCGCAGGCCGACGAGTCCGAGCAATTCGAGCCCAGCTGGGTTCGCCCGGCCGACGCACTGGAGCGCCATGCCGCCGGCCGCTTCGACATCATCTTTCCCACCATCCGCACGCTGCAGCGGCTGGCCACCTTTCCCAACGTGCATGCCGTGCTCGAAGCCTGTGCGAGCGAGCGCCCCCTGTGGAGCAGCTGCCCGCGCGCCGGCCTGCTCAAGGGCGAGGAGGCGCGCTACATGGAGCACGAGTCGCCCTACGGCGAGCTGGCCCTGGTCTGCCCCGACGGCCAGATCGGCCATGCGCTCGACTGGCAGCACGAGGCGCCCGTGCCGCTGCTGCACAACGTGCAGCGCCTCACGGCGCCCAACGGCAGCGTGATGACCGGCCCCGGCACCAACAGCTACATCGTGGGCGACCGGGACAGCGGCTACATCGTGATCGACCCGGGCCCGAACGACTTCGACCACATCGGCCGGCTCTGGCGCGCCACCCAGGGCGACATCCGCGCCATCGTCTGCACCCACTCGCACGCGGACCATTCGCCTGGCGCGCTGCCGCTGCAGGCGCTGTGCGAGAAGCGCCCGCCCATCCTCGGCCTGCCCTCGGCGCCCACCGCCCGGCCCACCGCGCGCTTCACGCCCGACCGCGCCCTGGCGGACGGCGAGAGCCTCAAGCTCGAAGGCGGCCCGGCCGACGACGGCAGCGGCCAGCGCGTCGCACACACGCTGCGCGTCCTGCACACGCCCGGGCATGCGGCCAACCACCTCTGCGTGGTGCTGGAGGAGGACGGCCTGCTCTTCTCGGGCGACCACATCCTCAACGGCAGCACCACCGTCATCGATCCGCCGGACGGCAACATGAGCGACTACCTCGAGTCGCTGGACCGGCTGGACGAGGCCTGCGCGGCCTTCCACGTCGAGCACATCCTGCCGGCCCACGGCTATGTGCTGGGCGCGGCCCGCACCGCCATCGCCCGGCTCAAGGCCCACCGGCTGCAGCGCGAGGCGAAGATCGCCGCCGCCATGCGCAAGAAGCCCAGCGGCACGCCGCAGGACTGGCTGGAGATGGCCTATGCCGACACGCCGCGCCACCTGTGGCCGGTGGCCGCACGCTCGCTGGAGGCGCACATCGAGCGCATCCTGGTGCGGGCCTCCGAGCCGGCGCCGCAGCCCTCCAGCTTCGCACCCGAATGAACAACCCGCCCGATCGCCCACCGCGCGTGCGCGCCGCGCGCCGGCCGGACGATGCGCCGCCACGCAGGGACGCAGCCCGCGGCGCGGCCCCTTCCGCCCCCCCGGCCCCCGAAGACGGCGAGCGCTTGGCCAAGCGCGTGGCGGCCCTGCGCGGCTGCTCGCGGCGCGATGCCGAGATGCTGATCGCCCAGGGCGCCGTGCGCGTGGATGGCCAGCCGGCCGCGGCGCCGCAGCAGCGCGTCGCGCCGGGCCAGCAGGTGGAGGTCGACGAACGCGCGCAGCCGCGCCCCCTGCCTCCCGCCACTTTGCTGTGGCACAAGCCCGCGGGCGTGCCGGCCGATGTCCAGGAATGGGCCGTCGACCAGCGCGTCGATGCCCATCCGCAGGCGCCCACGGCGCCGGGCCTGTTCATGCAGCAGCACTGCGCCGCCGCGCTGGGCGATGCGGCCAGCGGCCTGGTCGTGCACACGCAGGTGCGCGGCGTCTGGCGCCGGCTGGTGGACGAGGCGGGGTTGGTGGAGCACGAGTTCCTGGCCGAGGTGCAGGGCGAGCCGCAGCCGGCTCAACTGGCGGCACTGCGCCCCGCCGCCGCCAGCCTCGCGCGCCAGGGTGGCGGCACCACCGGACTGCGGCTGGTGATCGGCGGCGCCGACGCCCACCGCGTCGCCGAGTTGTGCGACCGCGCGGGACTGCGGCTGGTCGGCCTGCGCCGGCTGCGCATCGGCCGCGTGCCGCTGGCCGGACTGGCGCCCGGACAGTGGCGCCTGCTGCGGGCCAGCGAGCGCTTCTAGCGCGCCCCACGGCCGCCACAAAGACGAAACGCCAGCAAGCTGGCGTTTCGAGGGATGTAAGTTGTGAAGCGCGCCGATACGCCGGATTCTGTGCACCGCGGTTGCCCGCGGTGTGACCGCCATCTGTCTGGGCCGCCGGTCACCCGGACGGCTCGATGCTACCTACCCGTGAACTCAGCGGGCCGCCTCGACGTTCACCTACTTGGTATTGCTGCGCGCAGAGATTGCCCGTTTCACCCGAACTGAATCGGCTCGTCTCTGTTGCTCTGATCCTCACCTCGCGATGGGGAGCCGTTAGCTCCTGCGCTGCCCTGTGCAGTCCGGACGTTCCTCCAGTGCCGCCTTTCGGCGATTGCACCAGCGGCGGTCTGGCGTGCTTCACGGGCGTGATTATCCGTGATCGCCGCGTCGGCAAAGCCGCCGACAGGAGCCTGCCACCGAATCTCGCCACAATGGCCCGTTCCATTCCTGTCCGCCCGAACCTTCCAAGGAGATGACGACGCCATGAAAGCCAGCAGCATCCTCGACACCATCGGCCGCACACCGCACGTGCGCATCAACAAGCTCTTCGGCAACGCCACGCAGCAGGTGTGGATCAAGTCCGAGCGAGGCAACCCCGGCGGCTCCATCAAAGACCGTATCGCCCTGGCCATGATTGAGGACGCCGAGAAGTCCGGCGCGCTCAAGCCGGGCGCCACCATCATCGAGCCCACCTCGGGCAACACCGGCGTCGGCCTGGCCATGGTGGCGGCGGTCAAGGGCTACAAGCTGGTGCTGGTGATGCCCGAGAGCATGTCCATCGAGCGCCGCCGCCTGATGCTGGCCTACGGCGCGAGCTTCGACCTGACGCCCAAGGAAAAGGGCATGAAGGGCGCCATCGCCCGCGCGGAGGAACTGGTGGCCAGCACGCCCGGCGCCTGGATGCCGCAGCAGTTCAACAACCCGGCCAACGTCGACGTGCATGTGCGCACCACCGCCGAGGAGATCGCGGCCGACTTTCCGGGCGGCCTCGACGCGATCATCACCGGCGTGGGCACCGGCGGCCACATCACTGGCTGCGCACAGGTGCTCAAGAAGAGGTGGCCCCAACTCAAGGTCTTCGCGGTCGAGCCCGTGGCCTCGCCCGTGCTGTCGGGCGGCAGCCCGGCGCCCCATCCGATCCAGGGCATCGGCGCCGGCTTCGTGCCGCAGATCATGAGGACCGACCTGCTCGACGGCATCATCCAGGTCGACGCCGAGCCGGCCCGCGAGATGGCCCGCCGCTGCGCCCGCGAGGAAGGCATGCTGGTCGGCATCTCCTCCGGCGCCACCCTGGCCGCCATCGCGCAGAAGCTGCCCGAGCTGCCGGCCGATGCGGTGGTGCTGGGCTTCAACTACGACACCGGCGAGCGCTACCTGTCGGTGGAGGGCTTCCTGCCGGCCTGAGTGGCCGCACCCCGCGCCTTCGCCTACCAGCGTTTTTCGGCGAAGGCGCCCAGCACCTCGGTGCAGTGGGCGACGGCCTTGCTCCGCGCCTCGCGCAACGGCTGCCAGTTCTGGGAGCGCCAGGCGGCCCAGCTCAGCGGCTCCGACTCGTAGGCGCACAGCATCGGCGGCCGCATGAAGCCGGCCCGCCCCATCTCCGCGGAAAAGCGCAGCCGGTACAGCCCGTCGTCTGTGGACAGGTTCTCGTACACCAGTTGCCAGGCGCGGGGATGCAGCGGCGTGTCCAGGGTATCGGGCACTTCGCCTGCAGCCTTGATCTCCTCCGGCGTCGAACCATCCGTGCGGGCGTCGGCCTGCGCCTTGGCCGCGCGTTCGGCGTAGACCCGGGTCGCGATCACGCTCAGTGCATCTCGCAGGTCGTCCAGACCGGGGTTCACCGCGACCGGGTCGTTGGCCAGTTCCGGAATGTCGTCGCCCAGCAGGTCGGTCTTGGAAAAGCCGGCGCCTGCGGCGCCCACGCCCAGCGCGAGCAGCGCCACGTTCAGGGCTACCTGGCCAGCCACGTTGTTCATGGTGTTCTGGCGGCGGACCACATGCAGGCGCTCGATACCCTGCTTCTGGCCGTCGCGGGCGAAGACGACGCGCGTGACGATCCGCGGCGCGTCAGCGCTCGGGGCCGGCACTGGCGCAGCGGCAGCGGCCACATCCGGCTGTGCGACGGCTGCGCCGGCTTCAGCCGGCGCCTCTGGCGCGCGGTCGGCAACGGCCTCGGTAGGCACCGCGGCGTTGGTGGTGTCTGCGGGCGGCGCGAGCTGGGCATGGCCGGGCATGGCGCCCGACGACAGCGCCACGGCCACGGCGCAAGCCAGGGCGCGGCATCGCCCGGTCGGGCGGATGGATGAGTGCGGCATCTTCTTGTGTGTCCTCCCCGCGGTGCGGGCGGCGAGATTGTGTGCACCGCCACTCCACCTCCCGGGCGAGCGCCGCGCATTGCGTCACGCAAACGCCGGAAGAATCACCACGGCCCGATCGGCGACAATCGCGCCCTTTCTCTACGCCCTGCCCGATCACCACGGGCCCGCGCCGATGATCCGCCTTTCCGAACTCAAGCTTCCCCTCGATCCCGCGCCCGAAGCGCTGCCGGCCCTGATCGCCAGCACGCTGGGCGTCCAGCCCGCCGACATCGCGTCGCACACCGTGCACAAGCGCAGCTTCGATGCGCGCAAGGCCGAGCTGCTCACCGTCTACATCGTCGACGTGGCGCTGGCCGATCCAGCCGCCGAGGCCGCGCTGCTGCAGCGCCACGCCGAGAACCCCCACATCCAGCCCGCACCCGACATGCGCTACGTGGCGCCGGTGCGCGCGCCCGAGGGTGGGCTGCGGCCCGTCGTCGTGGGCTTCGGGCCCTGCGGCATCTTCGCGGCGCTGCTGCTGGCGCAGATGGGCTTCCGGCCCATCGTGCTGGAGCGCGGCAAGGCGGTGCGCGAGCGCACGCAGGACACCTGGGATCTGTGGCGGCGCAAGAACCTGCATCCTGAGTCGAACGTGCAGTTCGGCGAGGGCGGCGCCGGCACCTTCTCCGACGGCAAGCTCTACAGCCAGATCAAGGACCCGCGCCACCTCGGCCGCAAGGTGCTGAACGAGTTCGTCAAGGCCGGTGCACCCGAGGACATCCTGTGGGAGGCGCATCCGCACATCGGCACCTTCCGGCTGGTGAAGATGGTCGAGACCATGCGCGCCGAGATCATCGCCCTGGGCGGCGAGATCCGCTTCCAGCACCGGGTGACCGACCTGCGGGTCGAGGATGGCCATGTGCGCGGCGTCACCGCTGTCGACCAGGCCAGCGGCCAGGCGCACGAGCTGCGCGCCGACCATGTGGTGATCGCCCTGGGCCACAGCGCGCGCGACACCTTCGGCATGCTGCACACCCGCGGCGCGCCGATCGAGGCCAAGCCCTTTTCCATCGGCTTTCGCGCCGAGCATCCGCAGAGCCTGATCGACCGCGCCCGATGGGGCCGCCATGCGGGCCATCCAGCGCTGGGCGCGGCCGAATACCGCTTGGTGCACCACGCCAACAACGGCCGCGCGGTCTACAGCTTCTGCATGTGCCCGGGCGGCACGGTGGTGGCCGCCACCAGCGAGCCCGGCCGCGTGGTGACCAACGGCATGAGCCAGTACTCGCGTGCCGAACGTAATGCCAACTCGGGCATCGTGGTGGGCATCGAGCCGCGCGACTACCCGACCGACTACCAGCACCTGCCCCTGTCGCCCGAGTTGCAGGAGGCCGCGCGCGGCAAGCCGCATCCGCTGGCCGGCATCGAGCTGCAGCGGCGGCTGGAGTCGCAGGCCTTCGTGCTCGGCGGCAGCGACTACTGTGCACCCGCCCAGTTGCTGGGCGACTTCGTGGCCGGCCGCCCCTCCACCGCGCTCGGCGAGGTGGTGCCCAGCTACAAGCCGGGCGTGCTGCCCGGCGACCTGCATGCCGCCCTGCCCGGCTATGCCATCGAGGCCATGCGCGAGGCCTTCCCGGCCTTCGCGCGCAAGCTGCCCGGCTACGACCTGCACGACGCGGTGCTGACCGGCGTGGAGACGCGCACCTCCTCGCCCATCCGCATCGCCCGCGACGGAGAGACGCTGCAATGCCCCGGCCTGGTCGGCCTGTACCCGGCCGGCGAAGGCGCGGGCTACGCGGGCGGCATCCTGTCGGCCGGCGTGGACGGCATCAAGGTGGCCGAGGCCGTGGCGCGGGCCATCGCGGCCGAGGCCGAATCACAGCGGGTGCCGGCATGAATGTGCTCACCGCCTTCACGCCGTGGCGCTCGCTCGCGCCGGCCATCGCCGCCATGGCGGCCGTGGTGCTTGCCTCGAACGTGCTGGTGCAGTTCCCGATCAACGACTGGCTGACCTGGGGCGCCTTCACCTACCCGGCCGCCTTCCTGGTGAGCGAGGTGGTCAACCGGCTGCATGGCCCAGCCCTGGCCCGGCGCGTGGCCTGGGTCGGCTTCGCAGTGGCGGTGGCCATGTCGGCGCTGCTCGCGCCGCCGCGCATCGCCGCCGCCTCGGGTCTGGCCTTCATCGCCTCGCAGCTGCTGGACATCGGTGTCTTCCACCGCCTGCGGCGCGGACGCTGGTGGCGCGCGCCGCTGGCCGCCACGCTGCTGGCCGCCGTGCTCGACACGGCCATCTTCTGGGGCGTGGCCTTCGCGGGCACGTCCGATCCGTGGCTCAGCTGGGCCGTCGGCGATCTGGCGGTCAAGCTGGCCGTCGGCGTCGGCATGCTGCTGCCCTTCCGGCTGCTGATCGCCCGCCAACTGGCGGGTGGCCTGCGCGCCTCCGCCTGAGTCTTTCCATCCCCTTTTTCACGCCTGCCCCGGCGCAGGCGCTTTGCGACCGATATGAGCGACCAAAACGACACGCCGTTCCACGACACGCCCGCGCATGCCGCGCCTTCGAGCGCCGACGCCACGCCCACCGCCGCAGCGTCGGCCCCGGCAGCCGCTTCGAGCGCGCCCACGCCGGACAGTGGCGCTGCATCGGCATCCGCCGGCAATGCCCCTGCCGGCAGCGCCGACGCCGCGCCGACCGGGGACGGCACAGCAGCTGCGGGGCCTGCCCCGACCCCGGAAGCGAGCCTCACGCGCGGTGAACGCAGCGAACGCGGCGAAGAACGCGGTGAACGTGGCCAACGGCGCCGCCGAGGCGGCCGTGGCCAGGGCAACGGTGGTGCGGGCCGGCCCGCCGCCGACGGTGCCCAGCCCGAGCGCCAGCCGCAGGCCCAGCGCCAGAACCCGGCCAAGGGCCAGAACGTGGCCCAGCGCAACGCCGGCCGCAAGGTGCATCCGCTGCTGGAGACGCTGGCCGGCCTGTATCCCCACCTGTTCGGCGCGCGCTTCCTGCCGCTCAAGCGCGGCATCTACGAGGACCTGCTGGCCCGCCATGCCGAGGTGCTGCCGGGCGACGAGCTGAAGGTGGCGCTGGGCCAGCATGCGCGCTCCACCCGCTACCTGGACGCCATCGCCAACCGCGTCCCGCGCCACGACCTGGACGGCCATCCGGTGGAGGATCTGGCGCCCGACCACGTGCACCATGCCATCGTCGAACTCTTCAAGCGCCGGCAGGGCCGCACGCAGGAGGACCTGCGTCCGCAACTCGTGGCCCGCCTGGCCGACGCCATCGGCGCCAGCGGCCTGGAGCGCATGGACTATGTGCAGCAGGTGCGCGTGGCGCAGCCGGATGCCCTGGCCCTGATCGACGAAGCCTTCACCGAGCACGGCCGCCGACTGGCCCGGCGCGAGGCGCTGCAGCGCGCCTTCGAGGCCAGCGGCCAGCCCACGGTCGAGGCCTTCGCCGCCATGTACGGCATGGACCTGGGCGAAGCGCGGCGGGTGCTGGGCAAGCAGGCCAGCAAGACGGCGGCCGCTGCTGATCCCGCGGTGAGCGAAACGCCGAGCGAGGCCTGACCAAGTGCGAACAGCCGGGCGCCACGCGGCGCCTGGCTCGAGCAGTGCACCGCCGGACCGGCGCGCGCGGAACGCAAGAGGCCCGGAATGCGTCTGACGCCGAGCCATAAAAAAGGCGCCCCCAACGGAGGCGCCTTTCCTTTGGTCGGAGGCCCAGGGCGCGCGCCCCGGCCTCTCGCGCATCAGCCCTGCTGCGCAGCCTGCAGCGCCGCGATGCGCTCTTCGATGGGCGGGTGCGTGGCGAACAGCTTGCCGATGCTGCCGGTGATGCCCATGGCCTCGACCGCTTTGGGCAGTTCGCCGGCGGGAAGGCCGCCCAGGCGGGCCAGGGCGTTGATCATGGGCTGCTTGCGGCCCATCAGCTTGGCGGCGCCAGCGTCGGCGCGGAACTCGCGCTGGCGCGAGAACCAGGCCACCACCATGGCGGCGGCAAAGCCCAGCACGATGTCCAGCACGATGGTCGTGACCATGTAGCCGATGCCGGGGCCGCTGTTCTCGCGGTCGTCGCCGCGGCGCAGGAAGCTGTCGACGAAGTAACCAATCACGCGCGACAGGAACACGACGAAGGTGTTCATCACGCCCTGGATCAGCGTCATCGTCACCATGTCGCCGTTGGCCACGTGCGCCACCTCGTGGCCAATGACGGCCTCGACTTCGTCGCGCGTCATGTTCTGCAGCAGGCCGGTGGAGACGGCCACCAGCGACGAGTTCTTGAAGGCACCCGTGGCGAAGGCATTGGGTTCGCCCTCGAAGATGCCGACCTCCGGCATGCCGATGCCGGCCTGATCGGCGAACTTGCGCACGGTGGCGACGATCCAGGCCTCGTCGGGCGACTGCGGCTCGTTGATGATGCGCACGCCGGCGCTCATCTTGGCCATGGGCTTGGAGATCAGCAGCGAGATGATCGCGCCGCCGAAGCCCATGATGAGCGCGAAGCCGAGCAGCGCGCCGAGGTTGAGGCCATTGGACGTCAGGTAGCGGTTGACGCCCAGCAGGCTGGCGACGACGCCGAGCACGGCGACCACCAGGACGTTCGTGAGCACGAACAGGAAGATGCGTTTCAAGTCGGTTTCTCCGTGGGAGGAAGGGACGCCGTGAAGATGGGGGCCCCCCGGCCCGCTTCAAGCATCACGGCATGCCGCACCGTTGTAAGTTGTTCTGGGTCTGCAGCGCGGCGAGGTCGGAAGACCTCCGAGTCATCATAAAAGCAAAAGTTCGCGTTCCCCGGGTGCCAGCCGGGGACGCCGGCCACGGGCAGCGGGGTGAAGGGCTTGCGCACGAGCCAGTCAGCGGTCAGCGCGTCGGCCAGACGCCCGTCGTCGGCCGTCAGCGAGGGATCGTGCGGGTCTGGGCCGAGCAGCAGATGCGCCGTGGCCGACTTCTGGCCGGCCACCAGCTTCTCCATCAGCGCATGGCCGAAGACCGTGAGGCGCGCTTCAGCCCACAGCGGCCGCAGATCGACAAAGGCCCGGCGCCAGTCGCGCGCCTGCAGGGCGGCCCAGAGGACGGGCGGCGCCTGCAGCACCGCGCCGTGCTCGTCGAACAGCGTGATGGCATCGCGCAGCCGGCCGCGCACCGGGCCGATGCCGCGCGCCGCGATCTCTGCCGCCTGCAGGCGGTTGAGCTGGCGCTTGGCCGTTGGAAAGGCCAGCCAGACCAGGCCGTTGAAGAAGTCGTGCAGGTTGTCGCGCGTGGGCACGCGGCCGGTGCGGTCGATGAAGCATTCGTAAGGCTGGTCGGCAGGCAGCGCTTCCTGCGGGACGAAGCCGGGCTGCGGCGGCGCGGCCAGCGACTGCAGTGCCGCATGCAGGCGCAGGCTGGCGGCGGCACGCGCGACCGGCTCGCCCCAGCGCCGCCAGGGCGCCAGGCCGGGGTGCTCCCAGTCGACGGCCGGCAACGGGCTCAACGGCCGGCCGCGCCCTTCCAGCGGATACGGTCGGGCTGGTGCAGCACCTGGAAGTCCGCCGGCAGCTTGTCGAAGAGCTTGATCGAACTGGCGTTCTTGCCCAGCACCCGCGCAGCGCGCAGCGCCTGGGCCACGTCGTTGAGGGCCACTTCGGCGCCCCCGCGCAGGGCGGGCACGGCGCCGAGGATGGTGTCGGCATCGACCAAGGCGTCCTGGCGGCCCGAAGCCGTCTTGCGTGCGACGGCCGGCGCCTCGGCTGGTGGCGCCGCTTCGACCACGCGCTCGCCGCGGGTGCCGGCGCTGCGCGTCTTCCTGGCGGCAGGGGACGCACTCGCCTTCTTCCTGGCCGGCGCCGCCGCTGGCGCGGGGGGCAGTGCCGGTGCGGGGGGCAGTGCCGGGGCCGGTGCGGGCGCCGACTCGGCAGCGGCGCGGCGCGACGTCTTCCTGGCCGCGGGCGCCTTCTTCGCCGCCACCTTGCGTGCGGCAGGCGGACGCGCCGACGTCGCCGCCGGGCCGGGTGCGGGCGCCGCGATCGCCTCGCCGCCCTTGTGGACCAGGTCGATGAAATGGTCGTAGGCCGCCCGCGTCTCATCGCCCGTCTTGCCCTGCTGGCCGATGCCGCACACGCGGCAGCCCTTCTCGCGCAGGCGCAGCACCAGCGGGGCGAAGTCGGAGTCGGAGGACACCAGGTACACCACCTGCGGCCGCTCGGCGATGGCGAGGTCCAGCGCATCCACCGCCAGCGCGATGTCGGTGCTGTTCTTGCCCGCCGCCAGGTTGACCAGCGGTCGCATGCCCAGGCGCTTGAACAGCCCCTGGTGGCGCAGTGCGACCTCGGGGGTGCAGTAGGCGCGGCGCACGTGCAGGTGGCCATGCTCGGCCAGCACGCGGCGCACGGCCTGTTCCATCACGTCGGCCGACACGTTGTCGGCGTCGACCAGCAGCATCACCTTGCCGCCGGACAGCGGCGCCGTCGTGCTCATGCCAGCCTCCAGCCGACCGTCTCGCCACCGCGCAGCGGCTTGAGGGTGGCCTCGCCGAAGGGCACCGTCTCGGGCAGCGTCCAGGCCTCGCGGCGCAGGGTGATGGTGCCGGTGTTGCGCGGCATGCCGTAGAAGTCGGGGCCGTGGAAGCTGGCGAAGCCTTCCAGCTTGTCCAGCGCGCCGGCGTTGTCGAAGGCCTCGGCATACAGCTCGATGGCCGACAGGGCCGTGTAGCAACCGGCGCAGCCGGTGGCGTGTTCCTTCAGGTGGGCCGGGTGCGGCGCGCTGTCGGTGCCCAGGAAGAAGCGCGGGCTGCCGCTGGTGGCGGCCTGCACCAGCGCCTGGCGGTGTTCCTCGCGCTTGAGCACCGGCAGGCAGTAGTAATGCGGCCGGATGCCACCGGTGAAGATGGCGTTGCGGTTGTAGAGCAGGTGGTGCGCCGTGATGGTGGCGGCCGTGTGTTCGCCGCCTTCGTCGCGCACGTAGTGCGCGCCCTCGCGCGTGGTCAGGTGCTCGAAGACGATGCGCAGTTCGGGGAAGTCGGCGCGCAGCGGGCGCAGCACGCGGTCGATGAAGACGGCCTCGCGGTCGAACAGGTCGATGGCCGGATCGGTCACCTCGCCGTGCACCAGCAGCAGCAGGCCATGCTTCTGCATGGCGTCGAGCGTGGCGTAGGTCTTGCGGATGTCGGTGACGCCGGCATCGCTGTTGGTGGTGGCGCCGGCCGGGTAAAGCTTGAGGGCGCGCACGCCGGCGGCGGCGGCACGGGCGATTTCCTCGGGCGGCAGCCTGTCGGTGAGGTAGAGCGACATCACCGGCTCGAAGCGCTCGCCCTCGGGCACGGCAGCCAGGATGCGGTCGCGGTAGGCCAGGGCCTGCTCGGCGGTGGTCACCGGCGGACGCAGGTTGGGCATGATCAGCGCGCGGCCCATCTGGCGCGCGGTGTGCGGCACCACGTCGCGCAGGGCGGCGCCGTCGCGCACGTGCAGGTGCCAGTCATCGGGTCGGGTGATCGTGAGGGTGTCGGTCATGGCGCGGGATTGTCCCATCGGCCCCGGCATGGGCCTTGCCTCGCGCAGAATCGATGGTCTCTTCCCGCCCAACTCCGATGGCCCCGCCCGCCCGACGCCCACGCATCCCCACCGCTGCCGCACCGGCCGCCGATGCGGCCGACCCGCTCTACAACCAGTCGCTGGAAAAGGGCCTGGCAGTGCTGCGCAGCTTCGACGCCGCGCACCGCACCATGACGCTGGCCGAGATCGCCGAGCGCACGGGCATGACCCGCGCCTCGGCGCAGCGCACGGTGCACACGCTGCAGGTATTGGGCTACGTGGGCAAGGACGGCCAGACGCGGCGCTTCCGCCTGCTGGCGCGCAGCATGGACATCGGCTTCAACTACGTGGCCAGCCATCCGCTGGTGCAGGCGGCCAACCCCTACTTGGCGCAGTTGGCCAGCGCGAGTGGCGAGACGGCCAGCCTCACCGAACCGCTGGACTTCGACATGCTCTATGTGGCGCAGCGCATGACCACGCAGTTCATCCCGGTGCTGACGCCGGTGGGCATGCGCATTCCCATGTACTGCACCAGCAGCGGCCGCGCCTGGATGAGCTGCCTGCCCGACGATCAGGTGCGCGCGCTGCTGCAGGGCTCCACGCGCGTGGCACGCACGCCCGCCACGCTGACCGGCATCGCCGCCATCCAGGCGCGCGTCGCGGCCTGCCGCAAGCTGGGCTACGCGACCAACGACGAGGAACTCTTCCTCGGCGACATGGGCATCGCCGCGCCCATCGTGGACCGGCGCGGCCGGCCGCATGGGGCGGTGCATGTGTCGCCGCCCACCAGCCGCTGGACGCTGGAGGCGGCGCAGAAGAAGCTGGCGCCGATGGTGATCGAGTGCGCGCGCGCCATCGCGAGCGCGCTGCCGCACTGACCCTCCCGCACCACGCCCGCCCACCACGCACCCGCCGAGGTGCGGCCATGCACCGCAACGACGAAACGTATCGACTATCGATACAAAAATAGCTATTACCGATTCACGCAGGCAGGCACGCGCTTTGCAATGCAGAGGCATCTCTCAACCTTCGAGGCCGCTCCATGCCCTGCCCCGCCCGTCCGTCCTTCCGTGTCTCCGCACTGCGCGCCAGCGCGCTGGCCGCCACCCTTGCCCTGGGTCTGGGCACCGCACACGCGCAGGAGAAGGTGCTGCGCATCGCCATGACCGCCGCCGACATCCCGCGCACCTCGGGCCAGCCCGATCAGGGCTACGAAGGCAACCGCTTCACCGGCATCCCGATGTACGACAGCCTCACGCAGTGGGACCTGAGCTCGGCCACCAAGCCCAGCGTGGTGATCCCCGACCTGGCCGTGTCGTGGGCGGTGGACGCCAAGGACAAGACCAAGTGGCTCTTCAAGCTGCGCCCCGGCGTCAAGTTCCATGACGGCACGCCCTTCAACGCCGACGCCGTGGTGTGGAACGTGGGCAAGGTGCTCGACAAGGCCGCACCGCAGTACGACCCGGCCCAGATCGGCGTGACGGCCTCGCGCATGCCCACGCTGCGCACCGCCCGCAAGGTCGACGACCTGACGGTGGAGCTGACCACCAGCGAGCCCGACTCTTTCCTGCCGATCAACCTCACCAACCTGTTCATGGCCTCGCCGGCCCACTGGCAGAAGAAGTTCGACGCCGTGCCGGCCAGCGTGACCGACAAGGCCGAGCGCGCCAAGCAGGCCTGGACCGCCTTCGCCGCCGACCCCTCGGGCACCGGCCCCTTCAAGGCCTCGAAGTTCGTGCCGCGCGAGCGTCTGGAGATGGTGAAGAACCCCGAGTACTGGGACGCCGCCCGCCGCCCGCAGATCGACCGCGTGGTGCTGCTGCCGCTGCCCGAGGCCAACTCGCGCACCGCCGCCCTGCTGTCGGGCCAAGTGGACTGGATCGAGGCGCCCGCGCCCGATGCGCTGGCCACCATCAAGCAGCGCGGCTTCAAGGTGTATTCCAACCTGCAGCCGCACCTGTGGCCCTGGCAGTTCTCGCTGCTGCCCGATTCGCCCTTCAAGGACCTGAAGGTGCGCCAGGCCGCCAACCTGTGCCTCAACCGCGCCGCGCTCAAGGAGCTGCTGGGCGGCATGATGGTCGAAGCCACCGGCATCGCAGAGCCGGGCGATCCGTGGCGTGGCCACCCCACCTTCCAGATCAAGTACGACGTGGCCGCCGGCCAGAAGCTGATGCAGCAGGCCGGCTACTCGGCCGCCAAGCCGGCCAAGGTCAAGGTGCAGACCTCGGCCTCGGGCTCGGGCCAGATGCAGCCGCTGCCCATGAACGAGTTCATCCAGCAGAGCCTGAAGGACTGCTACTTCGACGTCGACTTCGACGTGGTGGAGTGGAACACCCTGTTCTCCGGCTGGCGCCTGGGCGCCAAGGACCCGGGCGCACACGGTGCCCATGCCACCAACGTGAGCGCCGCCACCATGGACCCCTTCTTCGCCATGGTGCGCTTCGTCAGCACCAAGGCGCAGCCGCCGGTCGCGCAGAACTGGGGCTACTACAGCGACCCCAAGACCGACGCCCTGGTCGAGAAGGCCCGCACCAGCTTCGACGACAAGTCGCGCGACGCCGCCCTGGCCGAGCTGCATGCCCGCGTGGTGGACGAGGCGCCCTTCCTCTTCGTCGCGCACGACGTGGGCCCGCGTGCCATTTCGCCCAAGGTGCAGAACGTCGTGCAGCCGAAGAGCTGGTTCATCGACATCGCGACCATGAAGATGCAGTGACGGCCCGCAGCCGCTTCACCGAGACGGCCTGAACGACCCCGCCATGCTCGCCTACCTGCTCCGACGCATCCTCTACACCGTGCCCATCATGCTGGGCGTGACGCTGGTGTGCTTTGCCCTGGTGCACATCGCACCGGGCGATCCGCTGGTGTCTGTGCTGCCGGCCGATGCCTCGGCCGAGCTGCAGGCACAGCTGCGCACGGTCTACGGCTTCGACCGGCCGCTGCCGGAGCAGTTCGTGCGCTGGGTCTGGCGGGCGCTGCATGGCGACCTGGGCCTGTCGATCGCCACCAGCCGGCCGGTGGTGGGCGAGGTGATGCGCGCCGTGGTCAACACGCTGCGGCTGGCGGTGCTGGCCACGGCCATCGGCTTCGTGCTCGGTTCGCTGTTCGGCTTCGTGGCGGGTTACTTCCGCAACTCCGCCATCGACCGTCTGGCCTCGCTGCTCTCGGTGCTGGGCGTGAGCACGCCGCACTACTGGCTGGGCATGGTGATGGTGATCGTGTTCTCGTCGCAGCTGATGTGGCTGCCCGCGACCGGTGCCGGCCCGGGCGGCTCCGGCGAGTGGGCCTGGGACTGGGCCCATGTGCAGTTCATGCTGCTGCCGGCGCTGACCATGTCGGTCATTCCCATGGGCATCATCGCCCGCACCGTGCGGGCGCTGGTGGCCGAGCTGCTGGCGCAGGAGTTCATCGTGGGCCTCAAGGCCAAGGGGCTGACGCAGTTCGGCGTCTTTCGCCACGTGGTCAAGAACGCGGCGCCCACGGCGCTGGCGGTCATGGGCCTGCAGCTAGGCTATCTGCTGGGCGGCTCGATCCTGATCGAGACGGTGTTCTCCTGGCCCGGCACGGGCTTCCTGCTCAACACCGCCATCTTCCAGCGCGACCTGCCGCTGCTGCAGGGCACGATCCTGGTGCTGGCGCTGTTCTTCGTGCTGCTCAACCTGGCGGTGGACGTGCTGCAGACGCTGCTCGACCCGCGCATCGCCCGGAGCTGATCGATGTCCGCCGTTCTCGCTTCCTCGCCCGCCGACGTCCAGCCGCTGCCGGCGCAGCGCACGCGTGGCTACTGGGCCTCGGTGGGGGCACGCTTCGTGCGCGACCCGGTGGCCATGGTCGCCGCCGTGGTGGTGCTGCTGCTGGTGCTGATGGCCATCTTCGGTCCCTGGCTGGCGCCGGCCGATCCCTACCAGTCCTCGATGTTCAAGCGCCTCAAGCCGGTGGGCACGCCCGGCCTGCCGCTGGGCAGCGACGAACTGGGCCGCGACCTGCTGTCGCGCCTGGTCGTGGGCGCGCGGCTGTCGCTGTTCATGGGCATCGCGCCGGTGCTGTGCGCCTTCGTGGTCGGCTCGGGCATCGGCATCCTCGCCGGCTATGCGGGCGGTCTGGTCAACACGGCCATCATGCGCACCATCGACGTCTTCTATGCCTTTCCGTCGGTGCTGCTGGCCATCGCGCTGTCGGGCACGCTGGGCGCAGGCATCACCAACTCGCTGATCTCGCTGACCATCGTGTTCATCCCGCAGATCGCGCGGGTGGCCGAGTCGGTGACCACGCAGGTGCGCGGGCGCGACTACGTGGAGGCGGCGCGCGCCTCGGGCGCAGGCGGCTTCACCATCGTGCGGGTGCATGTGCTGGGCAATGTGCTCGGGCCCATCTTCGTGTACGCCACGAGCCTGGTGGCGGTGTCGATGATCCTGGCCTCGGGCCTCTCCTTCCTGGGCCTGGGCGTGAAGCCGCCGGAGCCCGAATGGGGCCTGATGCTCAACACGCTGCGCACCGCCATCTACACGCAG
This sequence comes from Pseudacidovorax sp. 1753, assembly GCF_040544975.1. Taxonomy (NCBI): domain Bacteria; kingdom Pseudomonadati; phylum Pseudomonadota; class Betaproteobacteria; order Burkholderiales; family Comamonadaceae; genus Pseudacidovorax; species Pseudacidovorax sp. 1753. Next base: position 273,995 of record NZ_JBEPKY010000006.1, read on the forward strand.
CCGCTGGTGGCGGCGTTGCCGGGCGTGATGATCTTCATCACCTCCATCGCGTTCAACCTCCTTTCCGATGGCTTGCGCTCCGCCATGGACAACAAGGCATGACGATGCACGACGACGACGTGGGCGGCCCGGCGCAGCCGCTGCTCACCATCCGCGGGCTGCAGAAGCACTTCCCGCTCAAGAAGGACCTGCTGGGCCGCGCGGGCGGCGTGGTGCGGGCGGTGGACGGCGTGGACTTCGAGGTCTTCAAGGGCGAGACGCTGGGCGTGGTCGGCGAGTCGGGCTGCGGCAAGAGCACCACGGCCCGGCTGCTGATGCACCTGATCGCACCGACCGCCGGCGAGGTGGTGTTCGACGGCCGCGTGGTCGGCACGCGCGACCTACCGCTGAAGGACTTCCGGCGCCAGGTGCAGATGGTGTTCCAGGACAGCTATGCCTCGCTCAACCCACGGCTGACCATCGAGGACTCGATCGCCTTCGGCCCGCAGGTGCACGGTGTGCGCCGGCGCGAGGCGGTGGAGCGCGCCCGCGACCTTCTGGCCCGCGTGGGGCTGGAGCCCTCGCGCTTTGCCGAGCGCTGGCCGCACGAGCTCTCCGGCGGGCAACGCCAGCGGGTCAACATCGCCCGCGCGCTGGCGCTGCAGCCGCGGCTGGTGATCCTGGACGAGGCCGTCTCGGCGCTGGACAAGTCGGTGGAGGCGCAGGTCATCAACCTGCTGCAGCAGCTCAAGGCCGAGTTCGGCCTGACCTATGTCTTCATCAGCCACGACCTGCACGTGGTGCGCTACATGAGCGACCGCGTGATGGTGATGTACCTGGGCCAGGTGGCCGAGGTCGGCCCGGCGGATGCGCTCTACGACGAGCCGGCGCACCCGTACACGCAGGCGCTGCTGTCCTCCATGCCCTCTATGGACCCGGACCGCCGCACCGAAGAGGCGCCACTGGCCGGCGACCCGCCCAATCCCATCGACCCACCCTCGGGCTGCCGCTTCCATCCGCGCTGCGCCCATGCCGCGCCCGTGTGCAGCCAGCGTGCGCCGGTACTGCTGCCGGTCGCGCCGCTGCGCGTGGCGCGCTGCCTGGTGCACGAGGCCGGCAGCGGCCATCCGCAGGCGCCCGCTTTGGCCGCATGACCCCATGACATCCATGAACGACTTGCCCGATGCCCAGGCGCCGCTCGTGCGCGTGCACGACCTGACCGTCGCCTTCACTGGCGGCCGCAAGCCGGTGCAGGCCGTCAGCGGCGTGAGCCTGGAGGTGCGCCGCGGCGAGGTGGTGGCGCTGATCGGCGAATCGGGCTCGGGCAAGAGCGTCACGCTGCGCACTCTGCTGCGCCTGCATCCCGAGCGGCGCACCCACATCGGCGGCCAGGTGCAGGTGGCGGGGCGCGACGTGCTGGCCATGTCGGGCCGCGAACTGTCGGCCTACCGCGGCAAGGTGGCGTCGATGATCTTCCAGGAGCCGCTGCTGGCGCTGGACCCGGTCTACCCCGTCGGCGCCCAGATCGTCGAATCGCTGCGCCGGCACGAGGGCCTGGACAAGGCCGCCGCCCATGCGCGTGCGCTGGCCCTGTTCGAGCGCGTGCGCATTCCCAGCCCGAAGCGCCGTCTCGCGGCCTATCCGCACGAGATGTCCGGCGGCATGCGCCAGCGCGCCATGATCGCGCTGGCCCTGGCCTGCAACCCGCAACTGCTGCTGGCCGACGAGCCCACCACCGCGCTCGACGCCACGGTGCAGATCCAGATCCTGCTGCTGCTGCGCGAGCTGCAGCGCGACCTGGGGCTGGCAACGATCTTCGTCACGCACGACATCGGCGCCGCCGTCGAGGTGGCCGACCGCATCGCCGTGATGTATGCCGGCCGCATCGTGGAGGAAGGCTCGGCGCGCGAGCTGATCCACCGGCCGCGCCATCCCTACACGATCGCCCTGCTGCGCAGCCGCGCGCACGGCGCCATGGACCGCGGCGTGCCGCTGGGCACCATTGCCGGCGCACCGCCGGACCTGGCCGCACTGCCGCCGGGCTGCGCCTTCGCGCCGCGCTGCACACTGGCCACCGAGGCCTGCCTGGACGGCCAGCCGCGTGTCGTCCAGTTCGACCCGGGCCACCGCGCCCGCTGCAACCGCACCGACGAGACGGCCGGCCTGGCGCCCGCCCTCGCCTGACTGCTTCAGGAAACCCATGCCTCTGCACGACCCCGACCACGCTTTCGTCCCCTATCCCGACACGCCGGTGCCGCATGCCGCCACCGGGCCGCTGGCGGGCCTGACCTTCGGGGTGAAGGACCTGTTCGACGTCGCGGGCTACCCCACCGGCGGCGGCAGCCCCATCGTGCTGGCGATGTCGGGCATCAAAAGCCATACCGCGCCCACCGTGCAGAAGCTGCTTGACGCCGGCGCTGCCTTCGCGGGCAAGACGGTGACCGACGAGCTCGCCTTCTCGATGAACGGCGACAACGCGCACTTCGGCGCGCCGGTCAACGGCGCGGTGCCGGGGCGCATCAGCGGCGGCTCGTCATCGGGCTCGGCCTCGGCGGTGTCCAACAGCCTGTGCGACTTCGCGCTGGGCACCGACACCGGCGGCTCGGTGCGCGCCCCGGCCAACCACTGCGGCCTGGTCGGCCTTCGCCCCACCCACGGCCGCGTCAGCCTGGAAGGCGCGCTGGACCTCGCGCCCAGCCTGGACACCTGCGGCTGGTTCGCCCGCGACATCGGCACCTTCGCCCGCGTGGCCGATGTGCTGCTCGATGCCGACCCGGCGCCGCTGCCCGCCGCGCCCCGCCTGCTGCGGCCCACCGACGTCTGGGCGCTGGCCACGCCCGAGGCCGCCGAAGTGCTGCAGCCCGCACTGGCGCAGGTGGAGGCCGCCTTGGGCACGGCCACTCCCGTCGAAGCCGCGCTGGAGAGCTTCGACGCCATGTACTGGCACTTCCGCCACATCCAGGGCCGCGAGGCCTGGATGACCGACGGCCCGCTGATCGAGCGCTTCGCGCCGCCGCTGGGGCCGGGCGTGAAGGAGCGCTTCGCCTTCTCGCGCGGCGTGACCGATGCGCAGGTGGCCGAGGCGCAGGCCTTTCGCACCCGCTTCCGTGCCCACCTGGCCGCGCTGCTGGGCCACGACGGCGTGCTGGTGATGCCCACCATGCCCGACATCGCGCCGCTGCGCAGCGACCCCGAATCGGCGCTGGAGGACTACCGCAACCGGTCCATCCGCCTGCTGTGCCTGGCAGGACTCGCGGGCTTTCCGCAGCTGTCGCTGCCGCTCGCGCGCCGCGACGATGCGCCGCTGGGCCTGTCGCTGCTGGGCCCTGCCGGCAGCGACCGCAGCCTCATCGCGCTGGCCGAACGGCTGGTGGCCCACTGAACCGATACCCCGCACGACCATGACCACCGCCACCCCCAACCGCCCGCTCGCCATCGACGGCGAGCGCCTCTGGCAATCGCTGATGACGCTGGCGCGCATCGGCGCCACCGACAAGGGCGGCGTCTGCCGCCTGGCCCTCACCGACCTGGACCGCCAGGGCCGCCAGCTCTTCCTGCGCTGGGCGCAGGAGCTGGGCTGCAGCGTACGCGTCGATGCCATCGGCAACCTCTTCGTGCGCCGCGAGGGCAGCGATCCCACGCGCCCCGCCGTGGCCACCGGCAGCCACATCGACACCCAGCCCACGGGCGGCAAGTTCGACGGCAACTACGGCGTGCTGGCGGGCCTGGAGGTGCTGCGCACGCTCGATGACGCGGGCATCCGCACCGTCGCGCCGCTGGAGGTCTGCGTGTGGACCAACGAGGAAGGCTCGCGCTTCGTGCCGGTGATGATGGGCTCGGGCGTGTACGCCGATGCCTTCACGCTCGACCATGCGCTGGCCGCGCGGGACCGTGAGGGCATCTCGGTGGCAGAAGCCCTGGCGGCCTCGGGTTTCGCCGGCAGCGAGCCCGCCGCGGTGAGCGCTGGCGCGCCGCGCTTCGGTGCCTACTTCGAGGCGCACATCGAGCAGGGCCCAGTGCTCGAAGATGCGGACCTGCCGCTCGGCGTGGTCACCGGCGCGCTGGGCCAGCGCTGGTACGACGTGATCGTGACCGGCCAGGAGGCGCATGCCGGTCCCACGCCCATGCGGCTGCGCCGCGACGCGCTGCAGGCCGCTACCGGCCTGATGCAGGAGGTGGTCGCCATCGCCATGGACGAGCAGCCGCACGGCCGCGGCACTGTCGGCTATGTGCAGGTGCATCCCAACTCGCGCAACGTCATCCCGGGCCGCGTGACCTTCACCGTGGACCTGCGCCATGGCGACGACGAGGGCCTCGCCCGCATGGACGCGCGCCTGCGCGCCGCCTGCGCCGCGCTGCAGGCCGAAGGCCGCGTGAGCGTGTCGGTGGAGCAGACGGTGTACTTCCCGCCCGTGCAGTTCACGCCCCAACTGGTGGCCGCCGTGCGCGAGGGCGCCGAACGCGCCGGCCTGCCGCACCAGGACATCGTCAGCGGCGCCGGGCACGACGCGGTCTACGTCGCGCGGGTCGCGCCGGCCGCGATGATCTTCGTGCCCTGCAAGGACGGCATCTCGCACAACGAGATCGAGGATGCAAACCCCGAGCACCTGGCCGCCGGCTGCAACGTGCTGCTGCATGCCATGCTGGCCCAGGCGGGTGTCGCCACAGGGTGAAGCCGCTTTCGCCCTCGGCCTCGTCTGCGCAGGGCGCCCCCCTGCGGCCACGGCCGCTCAGCGCCGAGGACTTCGCGCCCTATGGCACGGTGATCGAAGCGCCAGCGCAGGGCCACGGCCGTCTCATCAACAACGGGACCACCGAGCGCTTCGACGTGGTGGACGATCTGCAACTGGGCGCCGCCGGCGGACGCGCGACGCTGGCGCTCTTCCGGGCCCAGGCCCGGGGCTTTCCGCACAGCGTGACCGAGATGGAGCGCCACGGCCTCGGCAGCCAGACCTTCATCCCCCTGGGCGTGCTGCGCTTCATCGTGGTGGTGGCGCGTGCAGGCGACGCACCGGGGCCCGCCGACCTCGCCGCATTCCTCACCGATGGGCGCCAGGGCGTGACGCTGGCGCCGGGCACCTGGCACCACGCCCTGCTGGCCGTGGATGCCGGCGACTTCGCCGTCATCGAGCGCGCCGCGGCGCAGGTGGATTGCGAGGTGCATATGCTGGCCACCCCCGCGCTGCTGCATCAGCAGCCCGCCTGAGCCACGACCCCAGACCGGGTGCCAGAGCCCCTTGTATCTTCGAATCTGAGATGACGAAGACCAAAGGTTTGGGAAGTTGTCCACAGCCCGTTGCCCCTTGGGGAGCGAATCCCGTGGGAGAG